>JALQYL010000019.1 GCA_023254135.1 Ilumatobacteraceae bacterium
CGACCTCGAGGCCATCGGCGCCACCGTGCTCGCCAACGCCTGCGGACCGTGCATCGGCCAGTGGGACCGCCCCGCGAGTGCGAACGCCGCGCCGAACACGATCGTCAACTCCTTCAACCGCAACTTCCCCAAGCGTGCCGATGGCTCGGCGAACACTCTTTCGTTCGTCACCAGCCCCGACACCGTGATGGCAATTGCATTGTCGGGTCGTCTCGACTTTGATCCATCGGTAGACACCATCACCGCACCTGATGGCACCGAAGTGAAACTCGACGCACCTGTTGGCGAGATCGTTCCCAAGAACGGGTACGACGCAGGTCAAGACACGTTCACTGCACCGCCAGCAGATGGAAGTGGCATCACTGTTGAAGTGAGCCCCACCTCCGATCGCTTGCAGTTGCTCGAACCATTCGCAGCATGGGATGGCAAGGACTACCTGGAGCTTCCTGTTCTCATGAAGGCCAAGGGCAAGTGCACCACAGACCACATCTCCGCTGCCGGTAAGTGGCTTACCTACCGCGGTCACTTGGAGAACATCTCGGGCAACTTGTTCATTGGTGCGGTCAATGCATACAACGACGCAGTGGGTGAAGGTCTTGACATCACCGACGGTCAGCGTCGCATGTACCCCGACATCGCAAAGAACTACAGCCAGGCCGGCATTCGCTGGTGTGCAATTGGTGACCAGAACTACGGCGAAGGTTCATCACGCGAGCACGCAGCAATGGAGCCTCGCTTCCGCGGTGGCGTTGTGATCTTTGCTCGCTCGTTTGCTCGTATTCACGAAACAAACCTGAAGAAGCAGGGACTCGTACCTCTCACGTTTGCCGATCCCGACACCTACAACAAGATTGAAGAGTCGGACCGCATCAGCGTGCTCAACCTTCCACCAGTGCCGGACAAGCCGATGCAATGCCGCATCACCAAGGCCGATGGTTCCACCATTGACTTCGAGGCAAAGCACACATTCAGCCCCGAGCAAGTGGAATGGTTCAAGGCTGGTTCAGCACTGAACATTGTGCGTGCAAAGGTTGCAAGCCAGAAGTAACTGGCTGTCCACACACGTGGCGCACAACTGAGTGATTACTTAGTCGAGACCCGGACGTCGATCTTCTTCGGCGTTCGGGTCTCCTTTGTAATTGGAGGGATAACTGCGGCGTAGTTCTTCTTCGGTGGGTTCGCGATATTCGCGACCTTCGGGAGGCAGTAGCGCGCTGATTGCAGCCATGATTGCTTTGGTATCTGCATCAGCATCGGTGTAGCCAAGTTGCACGGGCTGGCCCACCACCACGATCACATCGGGAGGAGAGGTGACGTTGGTGATGTTCGGCAACTTCGCATTGCGCGGCCACACTTTTTCCGTTCCCCAAATTCCCACCGGAATCACGGGCGCACGTGTTTCTGCGGCCAATCGTGCCGCACCCCATCGACCCTTCAATACCGGATCAAAAAACGCACGACCGCGTGGAATGGTTCCTTGCGGCATGATGGCCACCAAGTCACCTGCGAGAACTGATTCGGTTGCGGCAACCAAGGGCTGGTCACTGCCGGTGCCACGCTCCACACGAATGCCGCCGAGTGCTGTGGCAAGCGGTCCGATGACAGGAGCATCAAACACCTCTTTCTTGCCCAGAAAGCGAACAGCACGTCCCGTTTTTGCAACAGCAAGTGATACGGCCGCAATGTCAAAGTAACTGCGATGGTTGCCACAGATAATTGCTGCACCATTCTTCGGGATGTTTTCCGTTCCGCTGATTTTGAATCGCGCATATGGAAACACGCTGGGGTGCGCGAATTTCATGAGAGCTTGTTGTGCTTCGAGTCCGATCACAGGAACTTTCGCAACGCCCATCGGGACATCAAGGTGCATGACGGGCCATCTGCGCGCAGCAGCCATGAGGCGCAGACGCCAATCAGGGTTCACGCAATGTGGGAAGCCAACTGTGGCCAGCAATGGTTCATCAAACACGCTGTCGCTGTATGCGTACGAACCCGACAATTCCACTGCATTCTCGCGCGCCCACGCAACAACAGCATCGCGCTTGCCGCGTGACCACACGTACGGACCAACGAGTTGACCGGTGTACACACCATCGGCATCCACTTCGTACGTTGTCGCAATCACATCATCGAAACCAACAAGGTGCGCAAACGGCTCAATGAGATCGCGCGGCGTTGTGGTTGCCAGCACCACCTTTCGACCTTCGGCACGATGTTGCTCGATCACCTTGCGTGCATACGGTTGCAACATGTTCACCAAGTCGGGTGCCGCAACAGATGCTGCTTCGCGCACGTCGCATTGCGCGTGACCTCGCATGGCAGTCACTGCTTGTCTGCCCAACACCATGGACGGCAAGTTCTCTCCAAATGTTTCAAAGATTTGGTACAGCAATGTCTCGCCAGGAATGGAACGATTCACCACGCCTGTTTCGCGCAACACGCGACTCACCACATGCGCTGACGCACCCGACAAGATCGTGCGATCAAGGTCAAAGAATGCAGCGTTGGTCATGTGGCGAGGCTACGCCAGTTGTCAAGAGCTGAATTCCGCCCGCAGGACACTCGGACTCGAATCCGAGTTTTCCCGAGAATGGGAAAAGCCCCGCGGGGGTGCGGGGCTTCTCAACCGAATCCCGATACTTGGGGGAAGTATCTTCGGGATCTTTCGGCCGGAACGATGGGGGGCATCTCCGGCGCGATTTATGTAAGTGAAAGTATGCACGTGAATGAGTGAACACTCAAGTTGAACGGGACGATACTTGCTATCGTTTTTAGCGATAGATGCCGCAGAGGCGCAGACGGGGGTGTCCCAGCATGGAAATCAAGCAATTGCAGAGCCTGGTGGCAATCTCCGAGCATGGCTCTTTTTCCGGAGCGGCCAAGGCTCTCGACACCGTGCAATCCAACGTGTCGGCCCACATCGGA
The DNA here is from genome assembly GCA_023254135.1 of Ilumatobacteraceae bacterium. Taxonomy (GTDB): domain Bacteria; phylum Actinomycetota; class Acidimicrobiia; order Acidimicrobiales; family Ilumatobacteraceae; genus UBA2093. The sequence goes on from JALQYL010000019.1 coordinate 2,926, forward strand.
CGCCTGGAGAAGGAGTTGGGGTCCGTCCTCATCGAACGCTCCACTGGGCTTTTGACCGACGAAGGCGAATTGGTGCTGGCCCGCGCTCGCCGCATTTTGCACGAGGTGGAGGACATTGATGCCGACATCCACTCGCTGGGGTCCAGCCCCACTGGTGAATGCAGGTTAGGAACAATTGGCACCACAGCGCGTTGGCTGATGCCGTCGCTGTTGGGCTCGCTGGCGCGCAATCACCCCGGCGTGCACACCACCATCATCGAAGGGAGCACCAGTTCACTACTCCCCCGTATTCGATCGGGCGAAATTGATGCAGCCATTGTGCACCTTCCCATTGTCGACACCGATCTAGACGTGACCGAGTTGTTCGCTGAGCAATTGTTCGTGATTGCGCCCACCAGTCATGTGTTGGCCCAACACACCAGTGTTTCCATTGAGGAACTTGCGGACCACCCATTGCTCCTTGCACCACGTGGCACTGCTTCTCGTCGCATCATCGACAAAGCGGCGGCCAGCAAAGGGTGCACATTGCAGTCGCAAGCCGAGATTGATGGCGTGCGATTGATGGCATCACTGGTGTACGAAGGTTTCGGTGCCGCCATTGTTCCGGCCAGTGCCATACCCGGCTGGCTGCAAGGCGATTTCGTGCGTATCACTGTGCGCGATCTTCCACAGCGCGTGGTGGGTTGGGTGCAACGCGCACGACCACGCCCCAACCGAGCCACTCTTGCGGTTCGAGACCGTGCGATCTCCGTTATCGACCGCCATGCCCCCAATCAGCCCGGAATTACCGTGAATAGTGCGCCAAAGAGCTCAAAAGGAACCCGCGGTTCCTCTGTTGTCTAATCTCTAGGGAGTGAGTTCCGACGCATCATCCACCCGAGTAGCGGTGGCACGTGACGTGATACTCGACTTGCAACACAATGTGCCCGGCGCCGCAACGGCCGCCATCGTTCGCCTCAGTACCGGACGCGATGTGGTGTGGCTAGATGTTGATGGTTCCTTCCACAAGGGCGCACTTTCTGCGGCCGCATCTCATGTCATTGCAACTGCCGCAACCACGGCACGCACCAAGGGTTTGCCCCTGGTGACGCAGATGGAATCTTCGGGCGCCGACATTGTGGAAGGAATCGCTGCCCTCCATGGTTGGGGAACCGCAGCAAAAGCTCTCGCTGATTGTTCAGGTGTTGTGCCCACCATCAGCATCGTCACCGGACCCGCGGTGTCTGGACCCGCACTTCTCATTGGCCTTTCCGACTTCGTGGTGATGACAGAAGATGCGTACGCCTTCGTCAGTGGCCCCACCATGGTGGCTGAGTTCACCGGCATCGCCGTGACAACCGACGAGTTGGGTGGCGCAACAACGCACGCTCGACACAGTGGTGCAGCATCTGTTGTAGTGACGGATCTTGAAGCAGCCACCGTGTGGGTGGAAGAACTGCTTGAGTACTTACCATCGAACGTTGATGAATTGGCACCGATGATGCCTACCGATGATGACGAAGGTCGCGCCACACCTGAAGCTGGTGATCTCATTCCAGAAATTTCCACGGGCAGTTACGACGTGCGCGAAGTCATTTCATCAATTGCCGACGATGGCATCTACATGGAAATGAAACCTCGCTGGGCCGGAAACGTTGTAACGGCGTTTGCCCACCTGGCCGGATATCCCGTCGGCATCGTGGCCAATCAACCCATCGCGTTGGCGGGCACACTCGATATTCCCGCATCGCAAAAGGCCGCGCGGTTTGTGGCGTTCTGTGATGCGTTCAACATTCCCGTGCTCACCTTGGTCGATACGCCTGGCTTCTATCCCGGCAAGGATCTTGAGTGGCGTGGAATGATCCGTCACGGAGCACAGTTGGTGTTCGCCTATGCCCGTGCCACCGTGCCCCGTATTTGCGTCATTCTGCGCAAGTCCTATGGCGGTGCATACATCGTGATGGACTCCAAGAAGATGGGGAACGACCTGTGTTTGGCGTGGCCATGGGCAGAATTGGCTGTGATGGGTGCGGGTCAGGCCGCTGCCATTCTTCAGCGCAATGCAACACCAGACGAGCGTGCTGCCTTCGAGGCCGACTACTCGGAGCGACTGCTCAATCCGTACATCGCAGCGGAACGTGGCTTTATCGACGCGGTGATTGACCCTGCGGACACTCGCAGGGAGATTTGTGCGGCTTTGCACATGCTGAGAGACAAGCGCGAGAAACTTGTGTCGCGCAAGCACGACAACACGCCGTTGTAACGGGCTTTTCACACGCCGAGAGTCGGTGCCACGGCGACTGTTCGTCTAGCCTTACCACTGGGGGACAAAAGCCTCCTTTTCCTATTCCCTGTCAGTAATAAGGAGATCCCAAATGGCTGACACCATCACAATCACCGATGATCGAACCGGAAAGACGGTCACGGTGCCCATCGAAGGCGGAGTTTTCTCGTCGGCGGCATTGCGCGAACTGGATCCCAGTTTGTTTATGTACGACCCCGCGTACCTCTCCACCGCATCATGTGCTTCCGCAATTACATATCTTGACGGCGACAATGGAGTACTTCGCTACCGCGGGTACCCCATTGAACAACTTGCAGAGAACTCCTCGTATCTCGAAGTTGCATACCTTCTTCTCAATGGCGAACTTCCCACCTCCGATCAGAAGGCACAGTGGGAATACAACGTCACTCGACACACCATGATCCACGAGAACATGCGCAAGCGATTTGTGGATGGTTTCCATTACGACGCTCACCCCATGGGCATGTTCATTTCGGCAACTGCTGCACTCGGAACGTTCTACGAGGAATCAAAGGACATCTTCGACAAAGAGACTTTCGATAGGCAAGTACTTCGTCTTGTTGCGAAGGTTCCCACCATTGCGGCTATGTGTTACCGCTTCAGCCAGGGTCTCCCCTTCGTGATGCCAAACAACTCGTTGTCATACGGCGAGAACTTCCTGAACATGATGTTCAAGATTGGCGACGACTACAAGGTGAACCCCGTTCTTGCCCGTGCCATGGACATTCTGTTCATTCTGCATGCAGACCACGAGCAGAACTGCGGCACCACGGCAATGCGCGTGGTGAGTTCAGCAAACTCCGACCCATACACCGCCACTGCTGCTGCAGCATCTGCGTTGTACGGCCCACTTCATGGCGGGGCCAACGAGGCCGTGGTGCGCATGCTCGCTGAAATTGGTGACGTAAAGAACGTTCCTGCGTTCATCGAAAGCGTCAAGGCGGGCGAAGGTCGCCTCATGGGCTTCGGCCACCGCGTGTACAAGAACTTCGACCCACGCGCCACCATCATCAAGAAGACCGCATACGACGTGTTTGCAGTCACCGGCATGAATCCGTTGCTGGATATCGCGCTGGAACTCGAGAAGGCCGCATTGAACGACGAGTACTTCATCAAGCGCAAGCTGTACCCCAACGTGGACTTCTACTCGGGCCTCATTTATCAGGCACTCGGATTCCCCGTTGACATGTTCACCGTGTTGTTTGCCATCCCACGCACCGTGGGCTGGTTGGCGCACATGCAAGAACTTCTTGGAGACAAGGAACAAAAGATCAGCCGTCCTCGTCAGTGGTACATCGGTGCCGACGAGCGCAACTACGTGCCTATCGCCAAGCGATAATCACAGAACGAAAAAAGCCGGTGCCCCCTGGGCACCGGCTTTTTGTTTGTGTTCGTTCAATGCCTTGAATTTGTTCAGGCAATATCAATGATGATCTTGCCCACGTTTCCATTGCTGGCCATGAACTCGTGGGCTTCGGCGATATTGGCGAATGCATAACGCGAATCGATGATGGGCTTCAATGCGCCAGTTTCGAATAGCGGCAACAACTCGGCGGCGAATCGCTGACTGATGGCCACTTTCTCTTCCAACGGGCGAGCACGAAGAACCGTTCCCGTAATGGAGGCACGCTTCGCGAGCAACGAGCCCACATTGAATGGCAGTGGCTTGCCCGCCATTACGCCCACCTGGATGATGCGGCCCTTCACAGCCAGCGACGCAATGTTGCGATCGACATATTCACCACCGATCACATCGAGAATCACATCGACACCCACGTTGTTCGTGGCCTTCGCTACCTCTTCGACAAAATCTTGCGAGCCGTAATCCACCACAACATCGGCGCCCAGGTTCTTGCAAGCCTGCACCTTGCCGGCCGAACACGTGACGATGATGCGAGCGCCAATCGCTTTGGCGATTTGAATACTTGCCGTACCAACGCCCGATGCGCCTGCGTGCACCATGCACCAACGCCCCGACGTGAGTCCACCCTGCAACACCAGAGCATCCCATGCAGTGATGAACACCTCGGGAATGGCAGCAGCATCGTTGACCGAGACATTGGACGGCACGGCGATGGCTTGACGTTCATGGATGACGAGTTCTTCGGCATATGCGCCACCACTCACCACACCCATCACAGCATCGCCAATGTTCCACGCCGTCACACGCGCACCCTTTGCAGAAACCGTGCCCGCAAATTCGAGTCCGGGGATTTCTACGTCTGATGGAAATGGATCGGGATAAAAACCCATGCGCTGCAATAGGTCAGCGCGATTGAGGGCAGTGGCCGCAACAGAAACGAGGATGTCGTATTCACCCATGACAGGCGAAGCGACATCCTCGAATTGCAGAGCCTCTAGCCCTCCGTGTGTACGAAGAACTACAGCCTTCATGATTACGCCATCTTGGCTTGAAGACGACGGTCAAGAGCTGCGAGGTATTCCTCGGTGGTGAGCCACGGTTGGTCCTTCGAAATGAGAAGCGCCAAGTCTTTTGTCATCTCGCCTGCTTCAACACTTTCTACACAAACGGCTTCAAGATCTTCTGCAAACTTGATGAGTGCTGCGTTGTTGTCCAACTTGCCACGGTGCTTCAAACCGCCGGTCCATGCATACACGGACGCAATGGGGTTTGTAGAGGTCTTGTTGCCCTTTTGATGCTCACGGTAGTGACGCGTAACGGTGCCGTGTGCAGCTTCTGCTTCCACTGTCTTGCCGTCTGGTGTCATGAGAACGGAGGTCATGAGACCCAATGAACCGAATCCCTGGGCGACGGTGTCTGACTGCACGTCTCCGTCGTAGTTCTTGCATGCCCATACGTAGCCGCCTTCCCACTTCATGGCGCTTGCCACCATGTCGTCGATGAGTCGGTGCTCATAGGTGAGACCTGCCTTGTCGAACTCGGCCTTGAACTCGGTGTTGAAGACTTCCTCGAACAAATCCTTGAACTGTCCGTCGTAGGCCTTGAGGATGGTGTTCTTGGTGCTCATGTACACGGGGTAATTGCGAGCAAGTCCGTAACGGAACGACGCACGAGCGAAGTCGCGGATGCTGTCGTTGAAGTTGTACATACCCATTGCCACGCCACCGTCAGGACCGTAGTTAGCCACGGTGAATTCCATTGGCTCGCTGCCGTCTTTGGGCTGGAACGTCATGGTGACAGTGCCCTCGCCGGGAACCTTGAAGTCGGTTGCCTTGTACTGATCACCATGCGCATGACGACCAATCACGATGGGCTTGGTCCAACCAGGAACAAGCTTTGGAATGTTGTTGCAAATGATGGGTTCACGGAACACAACGCCGCCGAGGATGTTACGAATGGTGCCGTTCGGCGACTTCCACATTTTCTTCAGGCCGAACTCCTCCACGCGAGCTTCGTCGGGCGTGATGGTGGCGCACTTCACGCCGACTCCGTGCTTCAAGATTGCGTTAGCCGAATCGATGGTGACCTGGTCGTCGGTGGCATCGCGGTTCTCCATGCCAAGGTCGTAGTACTCAAGTTCAATGTCGAGATACGGAAGGATGAGACGTTCTTTGATGAACTGCCAGATGATGCGAGTCATTTCGTCGCCGTCGAGTTCAACGACCGGATTGTCAACCTTGATCTTTGCCACAGTGGACCTCATTCATTCAGACGACACGTGTCGTCATTCACTTGTATCAGACTTGTACACAATAGCGCAGGCCGCCACCACGCCCCCTACCATCAGGGTTCATGGATTTCGTGTGGAGCCCCGAACAGATTGAATTGCGCCGCGAGGCAGCAGAGTTCGCCGCCGATGGTGTGCGCCGCTACGGCCGACACAACGTCACGTGGATGAACGGATACTCCAAGGAGTTTTCACAAGAACTGTCGAAGAAGGGCTGGATCGGCATGATCTGGCCAAAGGAATTTGGTGGTGGCGGTCGCCCACCCATCGACCGTCTCATCGTGGGCGAAGAAATGATCAAGGCGGGCGCACCTATTGCCGCCAGCTGGTTTGGCGACCGTCAAATGGGTCCCGCACTCATTCAATACGGCACCAAGGAACAACAAGAGCAGTTCTTGCCCGGCATTCTTGCTGGCGAAACAACGTGGTGCATTGGCATGAGCGAACCGAACTCGGGTTCAGACCTTGCATCGTTGAAAACATCTGCTGCAGACGATGGCGACGAGTGGGTGATCAACGGTCAAAAGATTTGGACCAGTTTCGGTGCCGATGCCGACTACTGCTATCTCATCTGTCGCACCAGCAACGATGGCCCGCCACATGCAGGCATCAGCGAAATCATCGTGCCCATGAATACACCTGGCATTGAAATTCGTCGCATCACCAACATGACCACCAACCGTCACTTCTGTGAAGTGTTCTTCACTGACGTGCGCGTGCCCAAGGGCAACTTGGTCGGCAAGCAAGGCGGAGCATTTGGTCAAACAATGCGTCAGCTCGAACATGAACGTGGCGGCATTGACCGACTCATGTCGAACTACGCACAGTTCCAACACGCCATCTCTGTATGCGACACCAGCGACCCGTTGGTACGTCAGGAAATCGCCTCACTCGAAGCCGGCTATCGCATTGGACGCATTCTTGTTATTCGAGAAGTTCTGAAGCAGGCACCTGCAGGCTTCTCTGCTGCCACCAAATGTTTCTGCACCGAACATCAACAGCGCGTCGATAGTTTCGTGTTCCGCATGATGGGTGCCGACGGCATGATCTTCGACGACATGGTGCAGGGCCTCATTTACGGTCCTGGATACACCATCATGGGTGGCACCTCGAACGTGATGCGCAACATCTTGGGCGAGCGTGTGCTTGGCCTTCCAAAAATGTAACTCACCACTTCTACTTAGGGGGAAACAACGTGGCTGACCTGATTGCTCTGAGCACCAAGATTGTCGATTCTGGCATCGCAAACGAATCAACGAACCGCACCACCGGAGAACTTTCTGAAATTGCGCCTGGCTTGGCCATGGTGGAGTCGTTCAGCCACAGCGTTGTGTGGGACTCAGGTGACGGGTTGGTTGCCTTCGATGCCAGCCATGCCAATACCGGCCAACAAGTTGTGGAGTCCATTCGTGGCTGGAGTTCTGCCCCGTTTCATTCGGTGGTGTACACACACGGCCATGCCGACCATGTTGGTGGAATTGGTGCGTTCAACGCAGACGCCGTTGCACAAGGCAACAACGGACTCCAAGTAATTGGCCACGAGAACGTTGCACCCCGATTCAAGCGCTATCGCTACACCAACGACTGGAACGTTGCAATCAATGCACGTCAATTTGGTGGCATTCGTGGCGACCTCAACTCCATCATGAATGATCTTCGCCCTGCATCTGGTCCGAAGCTCAGCAACTTCATTCCCGAGGACACTCTCGATCCCACCATCGAAGTGAGCGATTTTGCATCAATGAAATTCGGCGACACAACGGTTGAGTTCCATCACGCACGCGGTGAAACCGATGACCACTTGTGGAGTTGGTTCCCCGAACAGAAGTGGTTGGCGTCGGGCGACTTCGTCATCTGGAACTTCCCAAACGCAGGAAACCCGCAGAAAGTGCAACGCTGGCCAATCGAGTGGGCCGCCGCATTGCGCGCCATGATCGCCAAAGGTCCGGAGTTGTTGCTGCCTGCACACGGTTTACCCATTGCCGGCAAGGAACGCATTGCACGCGTGCTCGACGAGATTGCAACTGCACTGGAAGACCTGGTGCGCACCACGGTGCAAATGATGAACGATGGCGAAACGTTGAACACCATCATCCACACCGTTCGTGTTCCAGAAGCAACGTTGGGCAAGCCCTACCTGCGTCCGCTGTACGACGAACCAGAATTCGTGGTGCGCGGAATTTGGCGTCAGTTCGGTGGATGGTGGGATGGCGCACCATCACGCCTTAAGCCTGCTCGCGACGAAGAAGTGGGCCACGAAATTGCCACTCTTGCTGGTGGCGCCGAGGTGTTGATTCGCCGCGCACAAGACCTTGCGTCAAGCGGCGATCTTCGCCTCGCATGTCACCTTGCCGATTTTGCAGGTTGGGCGGCACCCGATGATCCAGACATTCATCGCGCACGCGCAGAGGTGTACGAGGCTCGACGCAAGAGCGAGTTGTCGCTCATGGCCAAGGGCATCTTCCGCGGCGCATCGCGCGAATCGGAAGCCGTCATCAAAGCGGCACTCGGCGAATAACTACGAAACAGAAATCAGCGTCAACGACACGGCTGCAAAGAGCAATCCCACTGCTTGCGAACGGTGAATCTTTTCGCCATCAAGTTTCGTGGCAAGCATCAGAGTGCTGGCCGGATAGAACGAGTTAATGGTGGACACAATGGACATGAGTCCTTGGCGCACCGCCAACAAGTAGATACCGTTGGCGCTGCTGTCGAGAATGCCTGAGGCCAGCACATAACGAAGATTTGCGCGCGCAGTGGACAGTTTCTCTTTGCGTAGTTTGATGACCACGAACATGAACGGAATGGAAGCAACACGCATGGCCACCACGGGCCACATTCCACTGCCATCCGTGGTGTGACCAAGGATCACAAAGATGGTGCCAAAACCGCAACCGGAAATGATGGCGAGCCACAACACCAGTGGGGGTGCTTTGCGATGGTCGGGACCCAGTACATCGCTCACCAATGCAATTGCCACCACAGCAACTGGAATTCCCAGCAACGCCAACACGCCGGGGCGCTCCCCTGTTGCCAAACCAACAATCACAGGAATGGCCGTCGCTGTTACGGCACTCACAGGCGCCACCACCGTCATGTAACCACTTCCCATTGCACGGTAGAACGCGAGCAAACCAGTGGCACCGAGAACGCCTGCTACTCCACCCCATACCCAGTCGGTGATGGGCGGAAGAGTCGCGCGTGATGCAATCGCGATGGCAAGCAGGACAAGAAAGCCACCGCACTGCCCCACAAACGTGACCACCATGGGATGCACCGTGCGCGCTGCGCGGCCGCCGGAATAATCAGCAACACCAAAAACTGTGGCCGCTACCAAGGCAAGAACTATTTCCATGTCTTGCGGTGCGACCTTTCCGAACAAGAGGAGTAAGCAAGTGGTGGGCACGACGGGACTCGAACCCGGGACCTCTACCATGTCAAGGTAGCGCTCTAACCAACTGAGCTACGCGCCCCAATTGGGACGAGCATCATGTTATCGGGGCTCCCAGGCCAAAACCTACGGCTGTAAACGGCGCAGAATCTCTGCAACGAACAGTTCCGGAGAGTGCCCGCATTCAGAAATTTGCAATTCATCCATCAAGAGAATGAGTGATCCATTGTCATCTCGCAGCACGACTGCTGGGTAATTTCCGTTGAGAAAATCCCGCACGTCGTCGGGTTGGTCGTTGCGATGAAACGTCGAGAATTCAATTCCCAATTCCTGACGGCAATTCCTCCACTCCGCTTTTTCACGAAACTTGCCATGCGTGATGTCACACAAACTGCAGTGCCGAACGCCGAGGCGCGCACCCACCCAATACGACAATTCACCCCAGACGGTTGCGTCAGCGTCGTACACGCCAATGAGTTGAGTCATGGCTTCAGTCGCAGACTCACTTCGTTGGCCAACAGTCGCCCCTGGCGAGTGAGAACCACGTGCGTTCCCTGCACTTCCACCAAACCTTCGAGTGGTTCCACATCGAGCGTTCCCACAGGTACGCCGTTCGCGGTGCGCAGTGAAAGTTCCAGCGCTTCACGAGCTCGTGTTTCTGTATCCAACACTTCGTCGGCCGCCTCCACACTTTCGCCATTGGCCACACACGTGATGTATCGGTCGGGCGTGCGCACGTTCCAATACCGGCGTCCGTCTTTGTGAGAATGCGACGCACAACCGAAACCTTCATAGTTGCCCTGTTCCCAGTACACCTTGTTGTGGCGACACTCGTGACCTGTCAATGCCCAATTGGAGATTTCATAATTCGTCAGACCAGCAGCTGTGAGCATGTCATCGGCCAACACGTACTTGTCGGCTTGGTCATCATCATCGGGGTGGCGTGCAGGGTCGTCCGCCAATGGCGTGCCGGCTTCCACCGTGAGTCCGTACGCAGACACATGCGTGGGCCGCAGTGCGAGTGCGCCTTCAAGAGTGATACGCCAGTCGTCAAGAGTCTCCCCGTGCACGCCATAGATGAGGTCCAGATTGATGGAAGAGATTCCGGCGGCGCGCGCATGATCGATTGCCTTCACCACGTTCTCTGGATCATGGGTGCGATTCAACGAATGCAACACATGCGACACCATGGACTGCACACCAATACTGATGCGGTTGATGCCACTTGCCACGTATTGCTGCATCATGTCGAGCGTGACGTCATCGGGGTTGCACTCAATGGTGATTTCAGCGTTTTGCGACACAGGAATGGCGCGCACGATGGATGTGATCATCTCTGGTGCCAACCGAGTAGGGGTGCCACCACCGAAGAACACGGTGTCGGCAACGGGCATACCTGCTGCCACCTTGTTGCCAATGTCGGCAATCACCGCATCGGTGTATGCCTGCATGAGGTGGTCACGATCTGTCCATGTGGCGAACGCGCAATAGTCACAGCGGTGACGACAAAAAGGGATATGGACGTATACCCCGAACTCAGCCATACCTGAACTATGCCGTGGGCGGAACGAAAATCAATCCGAGTTCGCTCAATTTGTCGCCCACGCCGTCAACCGGTACATCCAACATCACCGCAATGGCACGCGTGTCGTGCGCACGTACGGTGATGACCTTGCCGTTGAAGTCCTGGCGCTGCACCTGAATCATCCGCAGGAAACGTTCGAGCATCTCGAATTGCGTGCCGTTCATGGTGGATAACTTGGCCACGTCGATGCGCATCTTCTTGGGTGCACCATCAGCCGTCGAGCCAGCGTCTTCTCGCTGTGAATCACGGGGCAACAACTGGTCAATGCTTACGCCATAGAAACGAGCGAGGCGTTCCAGTCGCGGCACCGAGATGGCACGTTCGCCGCGCTCATACGCACCCAGCACCGAAGCCTTGAATTCGCTGTCGCTGTTGGCTTCCACCTCCGACAAAGACCATTGCTTCTGCTGACGGATGCGTCGTAAACGTTCGCCCACGAGGCGGGTGAAGGGAGAATCTTTGAGAAGTTCGTCGTCTGTATAACTAGGCATGTCACCACACAGTGTGGTGCATTCAACGCCGCCAGTGTGCGACCATGCGAGCGGCGCCCACCATGGCTGCCGTCTCAGCCCGCAAAACGGCAGGGCCAAGGTCCGCCAGAACTGGCGCCAGTTGCACTTCTGCGGGAGAGAATCCACCCTCTGGACCGATGACCAATGTGGTGAAGTCTCCTGCCTCTGCGGTACCACCAGGCTCAGCAAGCGCCACTTGTGGACCGAGAACTTCAGCGAGCGCAACGGGCCCGGTGAGAGTGGGCAGGAACACGCGACGTGACTGCATGGCGGCCGCGCGCACGATGCGCTGGTAGCGCTGCATCACCTGCGGAATTTTGTCGGTATGCCAGCGCACCACACTGCGCTCCACTGGTTGCAACACCACGATGTTGTCGATACCGATTTCCACCAACTTCTCCACCACCAAATCGGTGCGATCACCTTTCACCGGAGAAATCGCAACAGTCAGCAAGGGAGTCACTTGTTGTTCGGTGTGAACGTCCCCTTGCAACACCACGACACCGTTGTGCCACTCACACACGGTCCAAGCACCCTTGCCATCACTGCACGTCACTATTTCGCCGTCTCGCAAACGCAACACACGCTCTAAATGATGTTGGTCGTCTTTGCTGAGAACGGGTGCTGCGGGCGAATCAACAAAAACATGCGCCGAAGAATGGCGCAATGCTTCGATCACGAGAAGGCCGACTTAATGCGCGAAAACAACTTCTTGTCGGCCGTTGCCACCTCGTCGCCGGACACTTCGGCCAACTTGCGCAACAACTCTTCCTGTTCGTCACTCAGCTTGGTGGGCACTTGCACTGCAACGCGCACACGCAGGTTGCCGCGACCACGACCATTGATATGCGGAACACCTCGGCCTTTGGCCACAAACTCACGACCATGTTGCGTGCCTGCCGGAACCACCAAGTCAAGTTCACCGTCGAGAGCTTCCAACACGGTGTGCACACCCAACGCAGCCTGCGTGATGGAAAGTGGCATGTTGTAGATGAGATCGTCTTCTTCGCGCGCAAAATCTTTGTGCTGCGCCACGGCAACATGCACGTACAGATCGCCTGGTTCTCCCCCACGTGGCCCCACGGCTCCGCGTCCAGAAAGACGCAAGGTTTGACCTGAGCGAATTCCGGCCGGAACATCAACGGTGTACGACTCGCGTGATGCACGACGACCCTCACCATGGCAACCGCTACACGGAGTGACGATTACTTGGCCCATGCCGCCGCATCGACCACATGGCCCCGTGGTGACCATTTGGCCCAACATGCTTTGACGTACACGACGCACTTGTCCAGAACCTGAACATTCTGAACATGTGACAGGTTCCGTGCCCTCGCCCGCACCAGAGCCTTCACAACCCTCACAGGTAATAGCCGTATTGACATCAACAGTGACCTGCGTGCCAAACATGACGTCATTCAACGTAAGGCGCTGAGTGATCTCAAGATCTTGTCCGCGCGGCGGACCTGCTTGCTGACGCTGACCGCCAAAGCCTCCGCCACCAAAGAACGCCTCGAAGATGTCGCCAAAGCCGCCACCGCCGAATGGGTCGCCCCCCGTGCCGCCCGCACCACCAAGACCTTGTTCGCCGAAGCGGTCATAGCGAGTACGTGTTTCGTCGTTCGACAGCACTTCGTATGCACGACTGACTTCCTTGAACTGCTCTTCAGCCGCAGGGTTGTCGGGGTTTGCATCGGGATGAAGCTCGCGCGCCTTCTTGCGATATGCCTTCTTGATTTCCTCGGCACTTGCAGAACGCGACACGCCGAGCAGTTCGTAGAAGTCTGCGCTCATGCCGCACCTTCAGAAATATGACGACCCAATTGTTCGCTCACCACTTCCACGGTATTCAGAGCCTGCGGATAATCCATACGAGTAGGGCCAAGAACACCCACCGAACCAATGGTTTCGCCATCGGCCACCACCGGCGCCACAATCACCGAGCAAGCCGACAACGGCTGAATGCCATGCTCAGCGCCAATTGCCACCGAGAGACCGCGATCAAGAAGGTCTTGCAGCAATGTGACCACCACGAATTGCTGCTCGATGGTGGCGAGCACATCACGCACCACATCTACGGCGTCGAATGCATTGGCCAACGATGCAGCACCGCCCACGAACACGGGCTTGTCCTTGCGATGACGGGCCAATGCACTGGCCGTGGCGAAACATACGGCATCAAGATGTGCATCGTTTGTGGATGGCACCGATTCAATGTCGCTGAGCGAGTGACCCACCACCACTTTTGAAAGATGCGCAACTGCGTCGGCAATATGAGCATCGGTGATGTCTTCAGAAATTTGAATGGTTTCGTTTTCCACGTTGTGGTTCGACAACACCACCACAACGGTTGCAGTACGAGCAGTCACACGACTGATGTGTACGGCACGCACGGTGGTTGCTTCTACTTCTGGACCCACCACCACTGCGGTGTGATGGGTGACATTGGCCAACAAAGTGGTGGTGTGACGCAACAGGTCCTCCAAGCGCCCATGCGCCGACTGAAAGAACTCACCAATCTGAGTTGCTTCATCCTTGGCCAACTGCCCCTGTGGCGTGATGGAGTCGACGAAATGTCGGTATCCCTTGTCGGTGGGTATGCGACCAACCGAAGTATGTGGTTGGGCGAGGTAGCCCTCTTGCTCAAGTGCCACCAGTTCGTTGCGCACGGTGGCTGCAGAAACAGAAACGGACGGAAGGGCGGCAATGTGGCCCGAGCCCACGGGTTGACCCGTTGCAACGTACTCCTGCACGACGGCGCGGAGAATGGCGGTCTTGCGTTCATCCAACATGATTCAACAATTTTACTTTCCGCTGACCGCTTTATAACGGGCTAGTGCCTCAATCCGCTCGGCCGCATGGTCCACCATGGGTTCGGCATAGTCAGCAGGCGCCAACAGCCCCAGCGACGACGGGTCGTGAATGCTCTTGTTGTCAAGATGCGCAATTTCGGGAATCCACTGGCGCAAGTACTCGCCCGACGGGTCGAACTTCTCGCTTTGACCCGTGGGGTTGAACACGCGGAAGAACGGCGATGCATCGGTGCCGGTGCCCGCTGTCCACTGCCAGCCGTGTGCATTTGAAGCGACATCGCCATCCACTAGATGATCCATGAAGAACTTGGCACCCCACTGCCAGGGCACGTGCAGGTCTTTTACTAGGAAGCTGGCAACAATCATGCGCACCCGATTGTGCATCCACCCCGTTGCCAACAACTGTCGAATGCCGGCGTCGACGATGGGATATCCGGTGTTGCCTTCACAAAACACTGCGAACTTCTCACGTGCCGAAGAATCGTCGTCAACGGGGAGCGCATCCATCTTGGTTTGCAAGTTCTTCCACGTTGTCTCCGGTTGGTGGAACAACACATCGGCATAGAACTCGCGCCACGCAATCTCGCTGCGGAAGTGGTCAGCCCCGTCGGAGGAAGGCAAAGCACTGAGCAACTGACGCGGATGCACCACACCGAATCGCAATTGTGCGGAAAGCTGTGACGACCCATCGATGCCAGGGTTGTTTCGCTCGTCTTTGTACAACGACAAATGTTCTTTGGACCACTGCTCCCACCGATGCCACGTTGCTTCCTCACCCACGGGGAAGATCACCGATTCGGGAACGTTGTATTCCGGGTACCCCTGACACAACTCGCGCGCATCATGGAACGTGACTGCACCGTCACGTGCAGATTCAAACGGATATTGCAGCCAACGCTTGTAGAAGGGAGTGAACACCTTGAGGGGCGTGCCATCATCCTTGCGCACCGTGCCGGGCTTGACGACATACGGCGAATCGGCGACCACAAGTTCAATACCGGCTGCAGCAAGTGCCGACTTCACGCGTGCATCTCTACGCATACCGTACGGCGCAAAGTCTTCTGCAATGTGCACAGTGGTTGCACCCACCGCCTGAGCAAATTGCACGACCTCAACGACAGGGTCACCGTGACGAAGAATGAGTGCTCGATCCATGCGCAGATCAAGGTCGCGCAACGTGGCAAACATATAGCTGCGACGCACGGCACCAGCACCCGCGAACACGGGGTCAACCACGAACAAGGGCGCCACCGCACCGCAAGAGGCAGCTGACTGCAATGCCTTGTTGTCGGCCAAACGCATGTCGCGGCGTATCCACCAGACTGCAACGCTCATTCGATACCTCGCAACAACGGCATCACCAAAAGCGTGAGGATGCCTCCGTAAATCATGGACGTCTGCACGGACACGTGGTCGCCAATCCATCCCGTAATTGGGCCGCCAATAGGCGTGGAACCCATGAACGCCACTGACTGCAACGCCATCATGCGACTACGCATCTCTGGTGGTGTTCTTTGCTGCATGAGACCAGTCATTGATGTCATGAATCCGGTTCCACCCACACCCAGTGGCAATGCGAACAGGCACGCAACGGTGAAGTTCGGGGCAAGCGGCAGCACGATGCAGGCAATGGACAGCACCACACTTCCCATGGCGAATCTGCGCACGGTCATCACGTGGAATCGCGCGTTCGAGACCGCACCGATGACACTGCCGATGCTGGTGACGGTGAGCAATATGGCGTAGCCATTTGGCTCGTGCCACAACTTGTCGCTCATCTTCGGCAACACCGTGCTGTAGTTGAATGCGAACGTACTGGCCACCGTGAACACAATGAAGATGTTGCGCATGTACGTATCGCGCCACACGAATGCCAAACCTTCGCGCACGGGTTTGCCGGCGCGAGGTGCCGCCACCTTCGGAAGCATCTCTGCTTTGCGCAGCGTGAAGAGCGAGCCAAGAACGGCCAGGTATGAAATCGCATTGATGGTGAACAACCACGAAGTGCCAAGCGGGCCGATGAGAGCGGCTGCCAGTGCAGGGCCAACGATGCGCGAACCGGTCATCACTGTCGTGTTCAATGACATGGCGTTCGATATTTCGTGTGCGGGCACCAGTTCGGTGACCAAACCACGACGTGCCGGATTGTCGATTGCGTTGGCGATGCCCAAAATCAACGACAACGTGTAGACCGCAGGCAACGTGGCGTGGCCCGTTGCATCCACCACGGCCAACAACACGGCCTGCAAACCCAATGCGGTTTGTGTGCAGATGGTGACTTTTCGTCGGTCGAATCGGTCAGCGAGTCCGCCCGCCCATGCACCCAACAACAACATGGGCAGGAACTGGAACATGGCATTGAGACCGGAGTCGGTAGCTCTGTGGTGAATGCGATAGATGAGCAGTGATGTAGCAGTGAACTGCAGCCACGTACCCACGTTGGAGAGCAGCAAACCACCCATGTACACGCGCATGTTGTATGCACGCAACGAGCGAAACGGACTTCCCTTTTCTCCCGTTGCCGCTTCGGACATCAGTCGTCCAGTTTCAGTGCGCTGATGAAAACGTCGCCCGGAACTTCAACGCGACCAATGGCCTTCATCTTCTTCTTGCCTTCCTTCTGCTTTTCCAGAAGTTTGCGCTTACGGGTGATGTCGCCGCCGTAACACTTGGCCAACACGTCTTTACGCTTGGCCTTCACGGTTTCGCGAGCAATCACCTTGCCGCCAATGGCTGCCTGAATGGGGACGTCGAACATTTGCCGCGGAATGAGCTCGCGCAATTTTTCGCACATACGACGGCCGTAATCGAATGCCTTGTCGCGGTGCACGATAGTGCTGAAAGCGTCTGCGGCAATGGCGTTGAGAAGAATGTCGACCAATACCAAGTTGCTGGGTCGGTAGCCGTCAAGTTCGTAGTCGAGACTGGCGTAGCCCTGTGTGCGGCTCTTCATTTGGTCGAAGAAATCCACCACCACTTCGGCCAACGGAATGAGATAGTGCAACTCAACTCGCTCGGGCGAGAGGTATTCCAACTTCACCATTTCGCCACGACGCGACTGGCACAGTTCCATGAGCGTGCCGGTGTAATCCTTCGGCGTGATGATGCTCACCTTGAAGAAGGGTTCTTCAATGAAGTTGATGTTCTGGGTGGGTGGAAGATCTGCAGGGTTCTCCACAATGAGAACTTCGCCGTCTGTCTTGGTGACTCGATACGCAACCGACGGTGCCGTGGCGATGAGAGCAAGGTTGAACTCTCGCTCCAAACGCTCTTTCACAATTTCCATGTGCAACAAACCAAGGAAGCCACAGCGGAATCCGAAACCGAGCGCGCCCGATGATTCAGGCTCATACGTAATGGATGCGTCGTTGAGTTTCAATTTCTCAAGACTCTCACGCAGGTTTTCGAAGTCGTCACCATCAATGGGATACAAACCACAGAACACCATTGCCTTGGGGTCGCGATAACCGGCAAGTGGCTCGGATGCAGGCGATGCAAACGTGGTGACGGTTTCACCGCTTCGTGCTTCTGCCACGTCTTTGATGCCGGCAATGAGATAACCCACTTCGCCAGGGCCAAGCTCTGGCAGTGGCGTGGTGCCCGGCTGACGCGCACCAATTTCGATGATGTCGTGCGTGGCGCGTGCCTGCATGAACAACAAACGACTTCCGGTGGTGAGGCGACCATTCATCACGCGCACGCTGGATACCACGCCGCGGTACTGATCGAACTGTGAGTCGAAGATGAGTGCTTGTAACGGCGCATCGGCGTCACCTTGGGGTGCAGGAATGCGCTCGGCGATGGCGTCGAGAAGTTCAGGAACGCCCTCACCTGTTTTGGCAGAGATACGCAAAATGTCCTCAGCAGGAATGCCCAAGATATTTTCGATTTCGGCTGCGTAGCGGTCGGGGTCTGCCGCAGGCAGGTCGATCTTGTTGAGAACGGCCACAATCTCCAGATTGTTTTCCAGTGCCAGGTAACAGTTGGCAAGGGTTTGCGCCTCAATGCCTTGGGCGGCATCGACTACCAGCACCACGCCTTCACACGCGGCCAAGGATCGACTGACCTCATAGCCAAAGTCCACGTGCCCTGGGGTGTCAATGAGGTGGTAGGTGTAGCCCTTCCAGCCCACGCGCACGTTTTGCGCCTTGATGGTGATGCCGCGCTCACGCTCCAGGTCCATGGAGTCGAGGTACTGGGCCTTCATGTCGCGAGCCTGAACGGCCCCGGTCATTTCAAGAATGCGATCCGAAAGGGTCGACTTGCCGTGATCAATGTGGGCAATGATCGAGAAATTTCGGATTTTGGACAGTTCCATGAGCGATGGAAAGCCTATCTGTCGGCGGTTGGGGTATTGGGTGTGCGCCGATAGTCTTGTCACCCATGGCAAACATCAAGAGCCAAAAGAAGCGCATTCTTACCAACGCAAAGTCCGCCGATCGCAACAAAGCGATCAAGAGCGAGCTGCGTACCCGCGTCCGCACTGCTCAGTCAGCTGCTGGCACCCCAGAGGGCGCTGAAGCTCTTCGTCTCGCTGTCAAGCGCATCGACATGGCTGCCGCTAAGGGCATCATCCATGCCAACGCAGCTGCTCGTCGCAAGAGCCGCCTCATGCGTCAGCTCAACGCATCTAAGTAATTGCTCCATAGCAATTCAACTTTTTAGTAACTAGATCGTTTATCGCCGCGAACTAGCGGCCACCGGACCTGCCAACCGCGCCAATCGCGCCACCAGCACTTCCATGACCAATTCAGGTTCCCAGTCCTTTCCGCCGCGCATGTCTATGTCTGCAGTTGCAATCAACGACACGGCGCGTGAAATACCTCCGCTCCCCAATCGCTGATACTGGTTCAGCATCTTCTTTGCCGGATACGGACTGCCTCCCAAGATTGCCACTGCATCCTCAGCGGTGCGCACACCACGGCCATCAATCTTCATCATGCGTGCATAGTGATTGGCCAACAAGCCGAGAATCTGCAGCGGGTGTGAATCGCCCAACATACGGTGAAGCATGGTGAGAGACTTTTTGGCGTCTCCCCCGTCGATGGCATCGGTGAGATCCCACGGCGCCACACTGCCCGCTTCACCCAAGAATGGCTCAATATCGGAGCGCGTGAGCTTGGCGCCCTCGCCATAGGTGGACACCAACGTGGCCAGCAAACCTGCAACGCGTGCTTGGTCCCCGCCGAACCACTGTGCAATGAATCGAGCAGCATCGGGAGCAAACGTAAAGCCCGCCTCGATAAGTGCCGCCTCTACCCACTGGATGCGGTCAGCATCTTTCTTGATGGCTACGGCACCAATGGTTTCTGCCTTCGCGCGCTTGCCAGCATCAGCGATGACTTTCACCAATTTGCCGGTGACCGTGAGCACTATGTCGACACCGTCGATGCATTCATCAATAGCTTGCACCAATGTGTCTACTGCATCGCCAGCAAGACTGCCCACATGCCGTACCACGGTGATGCGATGTTCAAGAAAGAGCGACGGGGTGGTGAGCGAGTCGGCCACTGCTCCAATTTCGAAATCTGACTCATCACAATCGAAATCATCGACCATCATGGATCGATCGCCGTCACCGACTAGGCGGTCCACCAGCTTTGTGAGTTCCAGACTGATCAGCGTCTGATCACCGGAGATGATGTACATGGCCATTCCCTCTACCCTGCCACAGCCGTGGGTCGTAGCGCAGATTGATCACGCCTCCTGCGGTACTGCCACCACAACAGAATGGGCACGCACATCCATAACGTCAGATTCACAACGCCATGGGGAGATATGGCAGATGCTGCCGACGCAACAAAGGCCACATAGCCAACGGGAATGGACATGAGCCATGAAGCGGGCGCCACCATCACCGGCACAATTCCCGCCACCAATGCCACGGGTAGCCCCACCAACATCACAGCACCCGCCACGCCCAATGCGAGGGGGTTCGCCACCAACGAGACAACGGGTACACGACCAAACACGGCGAGCGACACGGGTGCGGTGCCCAATTGCGCCGCCAACGTTGCTGCCAAAACTCCCCTGCCTCCCACCACTTTTCCGAGACGCGCCGAGAACCACGCAAGCCCCACTGTTGCTCCTACCGATAATGCAAAACCAACACTCCACGCCAACATCGGGTCAATCAACAGCAACGCAATCACGGTGAGCGCAATCACCACTCTCGCGTTTTGTTTTCTGCCAATTGCAGCATTCGTGGCAACCACCGCTGCCATCACTGCTGCGCGCAATACAGATGGTTCGGCACGCGTGAGCAATACAAACCACATCAGAACACCCATGGTGACGAACCATCGCGCACCCCGACGAAGTCGCATCAACAACGGACTCACCACGGCCAACACATACGCCACGTTCTGACCGGACACCGCGGTCAGGTGAGACAGACCACTGGCACGAAACTGTTGCACCATCTCTCGTGGCTGCTCACGATCATCACCGATCACCAAACCGGTGAACAACGCGCGCATCTCTGGTGGCATTTTCGCCACACCACGCACCATTGCTCGGCGCATGCGATTTGCCATGCGTACCGCAGCGGACCCTTCGCCAAACTCTTCCGCAACGGATACAAGAGTGATGCGCCCTACCACGTGCGCAATTCGTTGTGTACGTGCGTATCGCCCCGTGAGTTCCGCGCACTCTCCCGTGAACCTCACCACTTCACCCGCAAGACGAGGTCGTAACCTCCACGCTGGCGGACCATAGGCATTCACCTGGTAGCGAACGCCGTGATACTTCAACACCACCGAGATGCCATTCATCATGGGCGTCGGATCTGTTTTCAATGTTGCGAGACCTGAGCATGAACCATGTAATGGCGAAGCTGCACGTGACCACACCCCTGATTCGTTCATCCAGATGAATCCCCATAACAACATGGCAACAATGCTTGTGCGTACCGAGAGGGACAGATGATGCCTCTTTCGGGATGTTCCCGCGTCATACGATGAACGAGTGACCGATCGACCCTCCACATCGCGCCCGCGTGCAGCAATGCCTGGTGGCGTTGCCGCATCGCGCCGAGCAGTGCGCCGCCGCGGTGGATTGGTGGGCGTGGCAACTGCGTTTGGTGTGTGGCTCTTTGGGGTCATTGCTGGTGCCATCGTGTCGGGTCCGTTGGGTGGCGCGTTGTCGTTCTTGTTCATGGTGATTGCACTTCCCGTGATGCCCATCTTTGGCATGCCCGCCGCCGGAGGGAACTCGCGCATTTATGCGGCCGTGGCCATCAGCGCAGCCGTGTGGTGGTTCATCGGACAAGTTGTTGCTGCTCGGGTCTCACGTCGTCCCGTTGTTGGCTGGACCGAATGGGTACGCGAATTCGCCATCTTGGGCTTGGGTCTGTGGATAGGCGCTGCGGGCGGCCTGATAATTGGTGCACTCGCTCTCGGCGCGTTCTAACCAACTGTTACACCGCTTCGCATCGCGTCGTATTTTGCGGGGCCAATACCCGGCACATTCAACAAGTCACTTGTCTTCTTGAATGGACCCTTTTGTGTGCGATAGGTAATGATCGCTTTGGCCGTAGACGGTCCCACGCCAGGCAAAGTATCGAGTTGTTCGACAGTTGCAGTGTTGATGTTCACTTTGCCCGATGACGAAGATGCCGCACCTGCAGCAAGCGTGGTGCTCACCATCGGATTCACTGGTGGGGTTGCACCTGGCACGGTGACGGGCGGCAGCGTGGTGCGTGACGGCCGCAATCGCGGCGCCACCGTGGCTGATGGAGTTCGTTGCATACGACGAGGTACGAACACCTGCTCCGCATCGATGATGGTTTGCGCCAAATTGATGCGTTGAAGATCAGCAGATGAAGTAGCACCACCCGCAGCATTCACTGCATCGATGACACGAGCCGAGGATGCCAACTGGTACACACCTGGTTTGTTGACTGATCCGGTGACATGCACTTTCACGGTGAGCGGTGCCGGTGCAACAGTGGGAGCATTCACTGCGGCACCAGCACCGGACACGCGAGGCACCACTGATTCAACAGGAGGCCCCGATGGACGCACCAGAAGCCATCCCGCAGTCACGAGGCACGCGCCAACGAGAGAACCAAAGAGAAGGCGGTGTGGCCCAACAAAAGCGACCCAATGTCGCACGCGATCACGGATTTCTGGCCAGTCTGGTATTTCCATGGTCCCCATGTGGACATCCGCCTTTCCGCGATGGAAGGCGCGGGAAGTAGTTTGAGAACGTGACTCTTCCTCATGGCATCAGCGAAAACGTTGAGGGTTGGTTGGTTGCCAATATTCCTGGCGCCACCGCACCTTTTTCCTACACACAAATTGCCGGCGGGCACTCGAACCTCACCTTCAAGGTGGATGATGCTTCAGGCAATGCCTACGTATTGCGTCGACCACCTCTTGGTCATCGCTTGGCTAGTGCACACGACATGGGTCGCGAACATCGCATCATCGCAGGCCTTGCCAACACCAATGTGCCCGTAGCCCCTGCGCTCGGATTATGTACCGATGAATCCGTGAACGAATTGCCCTTCTACGTGATGCAGTTCGTCAACGGGTACGTGGTGCGTGACAAAGCAACTGCGCAGTCCGTGTTGGGCGAAGCTGGGTGCCGTCGAGCCAGCGAATCAATCGTCGACACCATGGCTGCCATTCACGCTGTTGATCTCAAGGCCGCGGGTCTCAACGACTTGGGCAAGCACGAGGGTTACATTGCGCGCCAACTCAAGCGTTGGCACGGCAACATTCTTGAACAGCGAACACGTGATCTTCCGTTGGTGGACAGTGTGTACGAGGAACTCATGAAGCGAATCCCTGAACAGGGTGATGCAACAATCGTGCACGGCGACTATCGCTTGGATAACACCATGGTGGACGCCCAGGGAAATGTGATTGCCGTTCTCGACTGGGAAATCTGCACACTCGGCGACCCCATGGCGGACCTTGGTTTGCTCATGGTGTACTGGACCGGCCCCGATGATGATGCAAGCGCATGGTCAAACAGTGTGTGCACGGCTCCCGGATTCCTGAATCGCGCCGACCTCGCCAAGCGCTACGCAGAGAAGTCGGGACGAGACATTTCTCAACTCGACTTCTATGTTGCGTTTGCCTACTGGAAACTTGCCTGCATCATTGAAGGCGTGTACGCGCGTTACGTGGGCGGGGCATTGGGCAACCTTGACCCTTCAGAATTCGAGCACTTCAAGGTGCAAGTAGATGGCGCAGCACAAAAAGCCGCCGCACTCCTGAGCACATTGTCATGAGAAACCCCGACGGACTCCCCTTCACCGTCAACGGACAACTGCCCGACCTTGATGCACCGACACTCATCGTGATGATGTCGGGCTGGATCGATGCAAGCGGTGCGGCAACGTCCGCAATGGAGCACTTCTTGTCGGCGACGGAAGCAACCACACTCATCGAATTCGACAGCGACACCTTCATGGATTACCGCGCACGTCGCCCCATCATGGAATTGCGCGAGGGAATCAACACCCGCATTGTGTGGACCGTGCCCGAGATAAAGATGGGTGTGGACTCCGAAGGTAAAGATGTTCTCTTTCTCTCTGGCCCCGAGCCCGATACATCGTGGAAATTCTTCGCCGACACTGTTGCTGCCCTTGCTGTTCAATTGGGCGTGGAGAAAATGATCGGCATGGGCGCGTATCCATTCGGGGCTCCCCATACTCGCCCAGTAGGCCTGAGTGCCACCACGCCCGTTCTTGCCATTGCCGAACGACTCTCCTTCGCTCGAAACACGCTTGATGCACCTGCCGGCATGAGTGCCGTGTTGGAACACGCAATGACGGAAGTGGGAATTGAGGCCATGACCATGTGGGCACAGATTCCGCATTACGTGGCCACCATGGCCTACCCCGCCGCCAGTGCACGCCTTGTGGATGCTGTGTGCCTAGAGGCGGGCCTTTCTGTTGATACGTCGCAGTTTCGTCGCGAAGCTGGCGTGCAACGAGAACGTCTCGACGGAATGGTGAGCAATAACCCAGAACACGTGGAGATGTTGGGCAAATTGGAAGAGGCCTACGACCAGGCACACGCTGGCTCGGGTCCAAGCAGCGATGAGCCCGTGGAAATACCTAGTGTGGATGAATTAGCAGCCGAGGTCGAGCAATTCTTGCGAGATCAAGAACAAGGGAGTTGATATGAAAGTTGATGGCGGATTCGGTTCCGATCTTGCAAAGGTGCCTCAGGCAGCAAAAGAGTTGGAAGCCGCTGGCTACTCCGGTGCGTGGACAGCAGAAACTGCGCACGACCCCTTCTTTCCGCTTCTTCTTGGTGCTGAGCACACCAAAACATTGGAAGTGGGCACCAGCATTGCCGTTGCGTTCGCACGCAACCCCATGACGCTCGCCAACATTGGCTGGGACTTGCAGTCGTACTCACAGGGTCGCTTCATGTTGGGTCTTGGTTCACAAATCAAGCCGCACATTGAAAAGCGTTTCTCCATGGAGTGGAGCAAGCCTGCTGCACGTATGCGCGAAATGATTCTTGCCATGCGCGCCATTTGGGACACCTGGCAGAACGGCACCAAGCTCGATTTCCGCGGCGACTTCTACACCCACACACTCATGACTCCGTTCTTCACA
>JALQYL010000001.1 GCA_023254135.1 Ilumatobacteraceae bacterium
CGTACCAATTCAAAGATGAGCATGGCCGTGTCATTTACGTTGGCAAGGCAGCTAATTTGCGTTCTCGACTTTCCAGTTATTTCCAGGACGTCACCCAACTGCATCCGCGCACTGCGAACATGGTGACCGCCGCAACCTCGGTCGAGTGGATCGAAGTGCGCAATGAAGTGGAAGCACTCATGCTTGAGTACTCGCTCATCAAGCAGCATCGTCCGCGCTTCAATGTGCGGTTACGAGATGACAAGAGTTATCCCTTCTTGGCCATCACACTCGATGAACAATGGCCCCGTGCCGTTGTAATGCGTGGCACAAAACGGAAGGGAACGAAATATTTCGGTCCGTACCCACACGCGTGGGCGATCAGAGAAACACTCGATCTTCTCCTTCGCACCTTTCCAGTACGCACTTGTAGTCAAGGGAAGTTCAATCAACATGCTCGTCTGGGTAGGCCGTGCCTGCTCTTCCACATTGAGAAGTGCTCCGGACCCTGCGTTGGCGAGGTGTCTTCAGAGAAGTACTCAGATTTCGTGCGGCAACTCACGGAATTCCTCGATGGAGACACTGATGCGGTGGTGAATCAACTGCAGAGCGAGATGCAAGAAGCATCCAGAGCTTTGGAGTTTGAGAGGGCAGCTCGGCTCAGGGATCGTTTGGGTGGTGTGCAACGCGCCATCGAGAAGCAGCAAATGGTGGGTGAGCGAGATGAGGATCTAGACATCATCGGCATCGCAGATGATGAGTTGGAAGCGGCTGTTCAGGTTTTTTTCGTCCGTAAAGGTCGTGTGGTGGGTCGTAAGGGCTTCATCATGGACAAGGTGGAAGATCTGTCTGCTGGTGGAGTGGTCGATCGAGTGCTTGAAGAGTTGTACGGTGACGAGCCGCCCTTGGGTATTCCATCCCAGGTGCTCGTTCCCGTTGCGCCCGATGACGCTCACACGTATGCGGAGTGGCTGCGTCACATGAAGGGGAGCATCGTTCAGATCAAGGTGCCACAACGCGGCGACAAACGGGGTTTGCACGAAACTGTCACCATCAACGCCAAGGAAGAGTTCGTTCGGCACCGACTACGCAGAGCGAGTGACCACAACACACGTAGTCGCGCACTGTCTGAATTGCAGGATGCTCTCGAGTTACCTGAAGCGCCTCTGCGTATTGAGTGTTACGACATGGCTCACTTGCAGGGTACGGATTACGTAGGTTCCATGGTGGTCATGGAAGATGGCCTGCCGAACAAGCGCGAGTATCGCCGATTCAAGGTGAAAGATGTTCCAGGCAACGATGATTATGCAGCAATGCGAGAGGTACTGACACGTCGGTTGTCTGCATATGTTGCCGAACGCGACAAGCCCATCACTGAACGCGGAGAAAAGCCTGGCAAGTTTGCGTACCCGCCACAATTGTTGTTGGTAGACGGTGGTAAGGGTCAGTTGGGGGTGGCTGTAGAAGTCATCAACGAACTCGGATTGGCTGATGAGATTCCCGTGGCGTCTCTGGCCAAGCGGTTTGAAGAGGTGTACGTACCAGGCCGATCAGAGCCCGTCATTGTTCCGCGTGGCAGCGAAGCGCTCTTCATGTTGCAGCGCATCCGCGACGAAGCTCACCGCTTCGCCAACACGTTCCATCGTGAACTGCGTGGCAAGCGCATGGTGTCATCGTCGTTGGATGGAATTGCCGGACTTGGTGAACTGCGCGCGAAACGATTGGTGAAAGATCTTGGCGGTGTCAACGCTGTGAAGTCGGCAACCAGGGAAGACCTTGCATTGCTGACTTGGTTGCCTTCCACCGTGGCCGATGCCATCTACCAACGCTTCCATCCAGAGACCTAGAGTGCAAGAGATGTCGAACAATGGCCTGTGGGATCAACATGCACAGTGGTGGATAGATGGATTCACTGATGGCGTTGACCCTGAGTACGTAGAACAAATCATTCCGCTTGCGCTTGAAGAACTTTCTGGACGACAAGTTGTGCTCGATGTGGGTTGTGGAGACGGACAAATAGCCCGCGCTCTTGCGGCGCAAGGGAGCACCGTTCTTGGCATCGACCCGACGCAATTGCACATAGATATTGCGAACCAACGTGCGGGTGGTCCCACGTATCAATTGGGAAGTGCCACAGAACTCCCCGTTGCCGATAACTCACAGGATGCGGTTGTGGCATGTCTTGTCTTCGAGCACATCGACGAAGTGGATGCGGCTATCGCCGAGGTTGCTCGAGTTCTGAAACCTGGCGGTCAATTCAGCTTCTTTTTGAACCATCCGTTGCTGCAAACTCCTGGCAGTGGGTGGATTGACGATTTCATTCTTGATCCGCCTGAGCAGTACTGGCGTATAGGGGCCTATTTGGTGGAGACCGAGACCATTGAGGAGGTGGAAAAGGATGTTTTTATTCGATTCATCCACCGCCCACTCAGTCGCTATGTGAATGCTTTGCTCGCCAATGGTTTGTCGATAGAGCGCATGCTCGAGCCTTCTCCGCCCCAAGGATTCCTGGATCGTGCACCGGAGTATGCGCTGGCCCATACTGTTCCGCGATTGCTGTATCTACGTTCGGTGAAGCGCTGACTGGTGAGGGGTAGGTTCTTCACGTGACCGACATTCTTGTGGTGACCGGGCTGTCCGGTGCTGGGCGTTCGCAGGCTGCAGATGATCTCGAGGACATGGGGTGGTTCGTCGTTGACAATCTTCCAGTCGTACTCATCGACAAAGTGGTGGAACTCTCTGGAGAAGCAGGTGGTGAGATCGACAAACTCTGTCTTGTGGTGGGCAATGCGCGTCAACAGGCCGGAATTCTGGGCGCCATCGAAACGTTGCGAGCACACGGACACACGGTACGAATTCTGTATCTGGAGGCTTCGACGCGTGAACTGGTGCGGCGCTACGACGCCACCCGCCGCAAGCATCCACTCAGTGATGGCGTCACCGGACTTGAGAACATCATTGAACGCGAACGGTCAGCAACCAGCGATGTGAAAGCTGCGGCCGATCTTCTCATCGATACCACTGGACTCACTGTCCACGCATTGAAGGCGCAATTGCAACATTTGTTCGGTCCGGAGAATCCGGCCGATGCGTTGCAGGTTTCTGTGGTGTCGTTCGGCTTCAAACATGGTGTGCCCATCGATGTGGACATGGTGTTGGATGTTCGTTTCTTGCCGAACCCTCATTGGGATGAAAAACTCCGACCTCTGAGTGGGCTGGACGTTCCGGTTCGGGACTACGTTTTGCAGCACGACTTATCAGGTGAATTTCTGTCCCGAGTGCAGAATCTGTTGGAACTCGTTCTCCCCGCATATGTTCAGGAGGGCCGGAGTTATCTCACAGTTGGCATCGGATGCACGGGTGGGCGCCACCGCTCCGTGGCAATGGTGGAGGAAGTGGCCCAACGGCTCAACGGCATGGGGTACCACCCCCGAGTTACCCACAGGGATATCAATGCCTGAATCCGTCTTGACGGGTAATCCTCGTCGGCACGGGGTGGGGAACTAGGGTTTGTGGCGCGGAGTTGGGCGGAACCCTGCCGTAAAACACCCCAGAGAAAAGGACACTTTGTCGTGACTGTACGTGTAGGTATCAACGGATTCGGACGAATCGGACGCAACTTCTTCCGCGCGGTGGCAAGCCGTGGCGCGGACATTGAAATCGTTGCAGTGAATGACCTCGGCTCTTTGAAGACCATGGCGCACTTGCTGAAGTATGACTCAGTGCTCGGTGTGCTGCCCAATGACATCAAAGAAGTCGAAGGCGGTATCAGCATCGACGGCAAGGTGCTCAAGGTTCTCGCGGAGCGCGATCCCAAGGCTCTGCCTTGGGGTGAGTTGGGCGTCGACTTGGTCATTGAGTCCACGGGTATCTTCACTGACCGTGAGAAGGCTGCCATGCACCTTGAGGGCGGCGCGCCACTGGTGATTGTGTCCGCACCTTCAAATGGGGCAGACGCAACGTTCGTATACGGCATCAACCACAATGATTTCGATCGTTCACAGCACAAAGTGATCTCCAACGCAAGTTGCACCACCAACTGTTTCGTGCCACTCGTGAAGGTTCTCGATGACGCTTTTGGTGTTGAGAACGGTCTCATGACCACTATCCATGCCTACACAGGTGATCAGTCATTGGTCGACGGACCTCACAGCGACCTTCGTCGTGCACGCGGTGCTGCCATCAACATTGTTCCCACCAGCACCGGAGCAGCTCGCGCCACCAGTTTGGTGATGACTTCCATGAAGGGCAAGCTCGACGGAACTTCATTGCGCGTTCCTGTTCCTACGGGCTCCATCACTGACTTTGTTGCCAACTTGAAGAAGCCAGCGACAGTTGAAGAGATCAACGCCGCGTATAAGGCTGCTGCAAATGGTCCGTTGAAGGGTGTTCTCGAATACACCGATGCGCCCATCGTCTCCAGCGACATCGTCACCAATCCGCATTCATGTGTTTTCGACAGCGACCTCACCATGAGCATGGGAACCTTGGTGAAGGTGTTGGGTTGGTACGACAACGAGTGGGGTTACTCGAACCGTCTCGTTGACCTCGTCAACCACGTCGCATCCAAGTAGGCCATTCGCATGGCTCGCGTTCCAACGCTGGAAGATCTGGGCGACGTTGCAGGGAAGCGCGTTCTCGTTCGTACCGACTTCAATGTGCCCATGGAGGGCCCAGATGATGCTCGAACGATTACGGATGATTTTCGCATTCGGGCTGCGTTGCCCACCATCGAATGGCTCACCTCTCGCGGTGCCACGGTGGTGTGTGCGAGCCATCTGGGTCGCCCAAAAGGTGCACCCGAAGCCAAGTACTCAATGGACCCCGTTCGTGCACGATTAGCCGAGCTGGCACCCGGAGTCGAGTTGTTGGAGAACCTGCGATTCAATCCCGGAGAAGAGTCGAATTCGCCTGAATTTGTCGCGCAGCTCACCAAGGGCATCGACATGTATGTGAACGATGCATTTGGTGCAGCACATCGCGCTCACGCCTCCATTGTTGGGCCACCGCGAACATTGCCGTCAGCCGCTGGCCGCTTGCTTGAACGTGAAGTGGAAGTGTTGGGTGGTTTGCGTGAGAAGCCCAAGCGTCCGTTCGTCGCAGTTCTCGGCGGAGCCAAAGTGAGTGACAAGCTCGGCGTCATTGAGTCATTGCTTCAGGTGGTTGACGCCTTGGTTATCGGTGGCGGCATGTGCTTCACTTTCTTGGCTGCTCAGGGTTATCCCGTGGGTGCATCCATTTGTGAACTCGACCAGGTGGCCACCTGTCGTAAGTTGCTGGATCTTGGCAAGCCCATCCATCTGCCCGACGACATTGTTGGTCTCGATGCCAATGGCAATTTCGCAACGTACGGGCAGCGTTTGCCAGAAGGTGCAAAGGGTCTCGACATTGGTCCTGGTTCTGCAGCTGCATTTTCCGACGTGATCATGGATGCGCGCACCGTGTTCTGGAATGGACCGATGGGTATGTTCGAGGACGAACGTTTCGCTGCAGGAACACGCACCGTTGCCGAGGCCATGGCCGCCACGAAGGCATTCACGGTGGTGGGCGGTGGAGACAGCGCAGCAGCTCTCGCTCAGTTCAAACTTGATGACGAAGTTGACCATGTGTCCACTGGCGGTGGCGCATCGCTCGAATTACTTGAACTAGGTGATCTTCCTGGTCTGGCCGCCCTCAGAGGAGCACCCAATGTCCGTTAGTTCACGTCGCCCACTTATTAGTGGCAACTGGAAGATGCATCAGAATCATTTTGAGGCGATCCAATTGATGCAAAAACTCACCTTCTTGGTGGGGAAGGACGACTTTGATGCCGTCGACGTCAGTGTGCACCCACCATTCACCGATATACGTAGCGTGCAGACTCTTATTGAAGGTGACAAGTTGCGTTTCTCACTGGGAGCACAGCATTGCCATTTTGAGGAAAAAGGTGCTTTCACGGGCGAAGTGGCTCCGGGATTTCTTGCAAAGTTGAATGTGGAATACGTCATCTGCGGTCACAGTGAACGTCGTGAGATCTTCGGCGAGACAGACGAAATGGTGAACAAGAAGGTGTTGGCCGTTATCGCCAACAAGATGACTCCCATTTTGTGCGTCGGTGAATCACTCGAAGAGCGCGAAGCAGGGAACACCACCGAGAGAGTTCTCACACAAATTCGTGCCGGTCTTGCCAAAGTGTCCGCCGAACAAGTGTCGGCAATGGTGATCGCATATGAGCCCATCTGGGCCATTGGCACCGGTCGTACGGCAACATCGCAAGACGCGCAAGAGGTATGCGGTGCCATTCGCCGTGAAGTCGGTGTCTTGTTCGGGGCTGAGACAGCGAAACAAGTTCGAATTCAATACGGTGGTTCTGTCAAGGCAGCGAACATCGCAGAACTAATGGCTCAGCCTGACATTGATGGTGCGCTCGTGGGCGGAGCCAGTCTCGATCCAGACGAGTTCGCTCGTATTGTTCAGTATCGATTGCACACAGAGAACGAATAGAGAATTGCCGTGACTCTTGCAGAGACATCATTTGTATCTACAGAGAGTTCCGCATCCTTTATTGAAGGTAAGTCTCCCAGGCAGTTGGCGTGGGCCCGATTCCGGTCCGATCGATTCGCAATGTTTGCCGTTGGCATCATCGTGTTGTACGCATTGGTGGCGGCTTTGGCACCCCTTATCTGCAGTGTGCTGGGTATCAGTCCGTACGAACTGGACGGGAAGGCGCTGAATGATTTTGGGCTCCCCAAAGGATCATTTGGGGGCATCAGTGCCGAACATTGGCTGGGAGTAGAGCCCGGTACCGGTCGAGACATACTCGCTCGACTCATCTATGGCGCCCGCATCTCCATGCTGGTGGGATTTCTTGCCACCGTGGTCACCACCTCCTTGGGAATCGTGATCGGTGTCATTAGTGGCTACAAGCGGGGGAAGGTGGATGCGGTTATCGGACGCATCACGGATCTCACGCTTGCGTTTCCCTCGTTACTGCTCATCATTGCTCTCACAAGACCCATTACGCAGAGGTTGGAATCCATGGGGATTCCCGAGGGAAATCCGGCACGCATTGCCTACATCATTTTGGTACTCGGGCTGTTCGGTTGGGTGTACGTGGCGCGCATCGTTCGCGGTCAAACTCTCTCGCTTCGTGAACGTGAATTTGTAGAGGCTGCACGCGCGAGTGGAGCCAGCACTCGTCGTATCGTGTTCAAAGAACTCATGCCGAATCTGTGGGCTCCGGTCATTGTGACCGTCACCCTCGCACTTCCGGGGTATGTGGCCACAGAGTCCACCCTTTCTTTCCTGGGTCTGGGCATGTTGCCTCCCACGGCCTCGTGGGGCGCGATGTTGGGTGATTCGGTGCGTTATTACAGGGCAGACCCCACGTATTTATTCATTCCGGGCATTGCCCTCATTGTGTTGGTGCTGGCGTTCAACATCGTGGGAGATGCCGTACGCGATGCCCTCGACCCGAAGGCAGACCGTCAGAGCCTGTAGCGGACCAATGGTTCAGTGTGTCCTCAAAATGAATTACAGTTTTGACAATTTGTTCAATCGAACAACAAAGGGGAAAACATGAAAACACGGCGAATAGTCGGTGCTGTCAGTGTTGCTCTCGTTGCTTCAGTTGTTGCAGCCGCCTGTGGCGGTAGTGACAGTGGTAGCAGTGATGGCGGCACACCGAAAAAGGGTGGCACCATCAATATTCTCTCCAATGCTGAGCAAATTGCTCACTTGGATCCGCAGCGTAACTACACCGGTGATGACCTTGCATTTGCGGGTTCCACCATTCAGCGCTCACTGACCACATACAAATTCGCCGAGGGCGATGCTGGATCCGACATCGTGGGTGACCTCGCCACCGATACCGGTACCGCAAGTGCAGACGGCAAAGTGTGGAAGTTCACTTTGAAAGATGGAGTCAAGTTCGAAGACGGAACTGACATCACATGTGCAGACGTTGCATATGGTGTGTCGCGCAGCTTCGCAACAGATGTCATCACAGATGGTCCGAGCTATGCGATGACCTATCTCAACGTTGAAGGTGAATATCCAGGTCCGTACAAGGCGACTGCCGCCCAGCAGGCTGCCTATGACAAGGCCGTCACATGTGATGGAAAGACCATCACATTCAACCTCAAGTCAACTGTTGCTGACTTCAACTACACCACAACCCTTCTCACCTTCAGCCCAGTACCAAAGGCACAGGACACAGGCGAGAAGTACGACATGAAGCCCGTGGCTTCAGGTCCTTACAAGATTGAAAGCTACGAAGTCGGCAAGTCGCTGGTTCTCGTTCGTAACGACCAGTGGGATCCTGCAACCGACACCGAGCGCAAGGCATATGCAGACAGCATCGTCTACAACTTCGGACTCGACGAGTCTGCGATGGACGAGCGAATGATTGCCGATGCCGGAGAAGATCAGACTGCAGTCTCGTACGGCATCTTGCCTGAGAACCTGCAGACAGTCTTCGAGGGTGACGAAGCACTTGCCAAGCGCGCAGTGAACTATTACGACCCATTCGTGACATACACGAACCTCAACGTCAAGAATCTTTCGTGCTTGGATGTTCGTAAGGCCATCTACTTGGGTCTTGATCGCGATGCGTTGCGCAAGGCTGGCGGCGGTCCGTACACCGGTGACTTCGCTGACGGCTTCATCAAGCCCGCACTTGCTCTTGACTACAAGAAGCCAACACAGTTGGAAGGTCTGAACGAGGACGGAACTCCGAACGTCGATGCTGCCAAGGCAGCAATGACAGCGGCAGAGACCAATTGTCCAGACGTCGCAGCTCATGCCAAAGATGGTTTGAAGTTCTACTACCCCGATACGGAGGTATGGAAGAAAGCTCTGGCCATCTGGATTGACTCCATGGGCAAGGTCGGCATCAAGATCAAGCCAGAGGCAGTGGGCGATCCTTCGCAGTACTGGCCAACAGTGATGAACCCAGAAACCGACTTCGACATTGCTCGAGGCGGATGGGCACCAGACTGGGCAAATGCATCAACAGTGATTCCTGAACTGTTCACCACTGGTGGAGGCTTCAATATCACTCGCAATGCCGATGATCCTGATTACAAGACCTTCGAAACAAAGGTTGAAGAGGCTCGTAACACGTTGGACCGCACCGAGCAGGGCGTGAAGTGGCAAGAACTGAATCAGTTCGTCGTTGATCGCTTGTGGGCATTGCCCGGAACTTTCACACGCGCACAGAGCATGTGGGGTTCACGCGTAGGCGGAGCATTCCAGTGGGGACCATTTGGTGCCTTCTGTTACGGCAACCTCTGGGTGAAGTAATCACTGACCAACAGTGATCTCGGAAAGGGGCGTCGGCAAGTTCGGCGCCCCTTTCTATTGCTCAAACTCGTACGACAATTCCAAGGAAAAGTAGAAGATGTTCTTGTTCATAACGCGACGTTTGTTCTTCGCACTTCTTTTGCTTCTCGCTGTGTCTGTCGTTACGTATCTTTTATTCTCGGCGCTGCCGGTTGATCCAGCTGCTCTCACGTGTGGCAAGAACTGCAAACCGGACTTGATTGCTGCAAACAGGGTTCGTCTGGGATACGACAAACCCATTGTTGAGCAGTATTGGTTGTTCCTGAAAGGAATATTTGCCGGTCGAGACTATGGCATGGGGCAGGCGGCCTTTTCTTGTCCGGCACCATCTCTTGGTTACTCATTTGCTCAACATGAATGTGTCACAACACTGATCGGTAAGACCTTTCCCGTCACGGCATTTCTTTCGCTTGGTGCGTTTGTCCTGTGGATGGTGATCGGAGTGGGTAGCGGGGCCATTGCCGCACTCAACAAGGGGAAATGGCAAGACCGACTTGCCAATGCATTCACAGCCATTGGCGTGAGTCTTCCCACCTTCTATGTCGGACTCCTCGTACTGTTCTCCGTGGTGATCTGGCTCGATCTTCTGCCGTTTCCGCGTTACACCTCGCCCTTCTCTGATCCCGTGCAGTTCCTGAACGCCATGATTCTTCCGTGGCTCACATTGGCTGTCTTGTCCGCCGCCACCTACACACGTCTCACCCGCAACGGAATGTTGGAGGCTATGAACGAGGACTTCGTGCGCCTGGGTGTTGCGAAAGGCCTCACGCGTCGTGTCATCCTGCGCAAGTACGTCATGCGTTCTGCGATGGTTCCGATTGTCACAATCGCTGGCCTCGATTTTGCCGCATTGCTCGGTGGGGCCATCATCACAGAGAGTGTGTTCTCCCTGCCTGGGATGGGAAAACTATCCATTCGCGCGGTCGTCGAGTCTGACTTGCCGGTACTAGTGGGTACCACCATGGTGGCTGCAGTGTTCATCGTGCTTGCAAACGTGGTGGTGGACATTCTGTATGGCGTGCTTGATCCGCGTGTGAGGACCCACTGACATGAACTTGCCAATACTTTCTGTTCGTCATCTTTGTGTTTCGTTCACCACGCCTGACGGAGTCGTGCATGCGGTGAACGATGTCTCGTTTGATGTGAAGGCTGGACAAACGCTTGGCATCGTGGGGGAGAGTGGTTCCGGAAAGTCCGTCACAGCCGGATCCATCATGCGACTGAATAATTCGATCACTGCGGAAACGTCTGGCTCGGTCGTTATTGACGGCGTCGACATACTGAATTGTTCGGAGGAGCAGGCTCGCGCCATTCGCGGCAGTGAGGTGGCCATGGTTTTTCAAGACCCTTTGTCTGCCTTGAATCCGTACTACACCGTTGGATACCAAATTGCCGAGGCATACGAGGTGCATCATCCGAATGCATCAAAGTCTGAGACGCGCAAGGTGGTGCTGGACATGCTCACCAAAGTTGGCATTCCGAATCCTGAAAAGCGTTATGACGAGTATCCGCATCAGTTTTCAGGTGGTATGCGGCAACGCATTGTTATAGCCATTGCACTTGTCAACAAACCGAAGATCCTGATTGCCGATGAGCCAACAACTGCGCTCGACGTGACGGTACAGGCCCAAATTCTCGACCTCATGCTGGAACTTCAACGAGAAACAAACATGGCGATCATTTTGATCACCCACGACCTCGGAGTGGTTGCTGAGGTTGCACAGGATGTATTGGTCATGTATGCCGGTCGCGTGGTGGAAGAAGCAGAAGTGAACAGTCTCTTTGCTTCTCCTACGCACCCATATTCTTGGGGACTCTTGGGTGCCGTGAGCAGTTTGGACGAGCACAAGAGGGGACAGTTGCGCACCATCTCCGGAACTCCGCCGTCCTTGATCTCCATTCCCTCCGGTTGTGCCTTTCGTCCACGATGTGAGTTTTATGAAGGTGAAGATTCTGATTGTCACAATCGTGTTCCAGATCTGAGAATCATCGGTGGTCTCTCGTCCAGTAGTGCATGTCACTTGAGCGATCAGCAGATCATTGAAATTGGAAAGAGCAAGGTTCTGTCATGAGCGCAGAATTTGCGCTGGAAGGCCACGACTTGGTCAAGTACTTCCCCTCAGGTTCCTCGCGTTTTCTGGGGCGACCCACCAGCAACGTGAGAGCTGTCGATGGAGTTTCATTTTCAGTGCGCACAGGTTCCACGTTGGGTGTGGTGGGTGAATCGGGCTGCGGCAAGTCAACGTTGGCTCGTGTGGCAACACGACTCATCGAACCCACTTCGGGACGGGTATTGCTTGATGGAGTCGACATCACACGAGCATCGGGAGCCGAGTTGCGTGTGGCGCGACGAAAGATTCAAATGATCTTTCAGGATCCGTATTCCTCGCTCAATCCACGTCACAGTGTGGGTCAGATCATCGGGGCACCTCTGCAGGTGCAGAAGATTTCTCCGGCTCAAGGCGAGAAGAGGCGCGTACAAGAGCTGATGGAGTTGGTGGGTCTCAATCCGGAGCACTACAACCGTTATCCGCATGAGTTCTCCGGCGGACAACGCCAACGAATTGGTATCGCTCGAGCTTTGGTTCTTGATCCCAGCATCATCGTGGCCGATGAACCCGTCTCGGCCCTTGACGTTTCCATTCAGGCCCAAATTTTGAATTTGTTGGAAGGTTTACAGCGTGATCTTGGACTTTCGTATGTGTTCATTGCACATGATTTGTCCGTGGTGCGCCACATTGCCGACGACGTAGCCGTGATGTATTTGGGAAAGATTGTGGAGACTGGTCCAGCGGACGTGGTCTACAACGCCCCAGCGCATCCCTACACCAAGGCGCTGTTGTCCGCTGTTCCGGTGGCCAATCCGGCGCGTCGGGGAGACCATGAGAGAATTCGTCTCACGGGAGACGTTCCGTCGCCAGTGGATCCCCCGAGCGGTTGTCGGTTTCGCACCCGATGCTGGCTCGCCACGGACCTCTGTGCGGCCCAGGAACCAGTTTTGACCCGAGATGCCTCCGGGCGGTCCGTCGCCTGCCATTTCCCGTTAGAAAGCGTCTGAGGGCCTTTGCTGGCATGTCATTGGCGATAGGGTAAATGACCGTGCGTACAGTCGTTCTCTACATCACCGTTGTTCTCAACGTCGTCTCCATGTTGTCTCTGATTGTGGGCGTCTTGCTCCACAGCGGTCAGGGCGGTGGTCTCTCCGACATGTTCGGTGGAGCCAGTGGAGCCGGACTGGGTTCTGCCGCGGCTGAAAAGAACCTGAATCGCATCACCACCGTATTTGCCACCGTCTGGCTGTTCACCGTGGTTGCATTGGCTTTCTTGCTCACCAACTAGGCCTTTTGGTTATCGGGTTTTCCTCGGTAACATTTCTATTCCACGTCGAAGTGGCGAAATAGGCAGACGCACCAGTTTAAGGGACTGGCGCCAGTGATGGCGTGGGGGTTCAAGTCCCCCCTTCGACACCAAATTCTTTATCTCAGCGGTGAAAACGTTTTCATCGGCAGGTAGTCGGCAAGACGAGCCACATGAAGCCCTTGCTTATGCAGTTCCCATGCGATGCGTTTGAGTGATTTATCGAGCGAACGGACGTAGTGGATGAGGATCACGTCACCGGCTCGTGGCGGTCCGCCCCATGTAGTCATTGTTGAGCCGTTCATGGAGACTCTCCACAAAAGCACCGTGCTGATTCCACAATTGGCGGCTGCCTCCAGAGTGGTGCTGTCCCACGAACCGGTGGGCGGACGGAAAATTCCGGTCGTATAACCAAATTGCTGTTTGATTTGTTGTTCGCCTGCGCAAATTGCTTCTTGCTGCTTCTGCAGTGAGAGACCTTTGAGAATGGTGTGTTTGGCTGTGTGGGTGCCGATGTCGTTGATACGCCCAACGTGTTGGAAGTATGGAACATGGTTCTTGGAATTGAAGGGGAGCAAGAAACTGGTGACGGGCCAGCGCCATTTCTTGAGGAGTTCCAACCCGTAACCGTTGGTGTCAAAACCGTCGTCAATGGTGATGAACACCACGGGGTCCTTCGTGTCGATGCGATACAACAACTTCGCCCTCTTGACGGAAGGTTTGACCGATGCGTGAACGGAGTACGTGGTTGACGGCACGACAACCCCAGTCAGCGCCACTGTCAGACCCACACAAATTGCTGCAACACGTTTCTTCAGCATCGTTGTTAGAGGCATGAATAGAAGGATTCTATGAGAGCGCGATTACGAGGATTCTGCCAACGAGGCCCCATTTGGTTCATCACGTATCCGAATCCCACCTTTGCCACCGGATCGCAAAAACCCACTGAACCACCTGCGCCGTAATGTCCGAATGATTCAACATTGGGTCCGAATCCTCGTTCGGGAATGGGGAGTTGAAAGCCATGACCGAATCGCGACACGCGTCCCAACACAACGTCTTCTCCGTGTGACACCTCTGATGTTGCTTCTGTAAGCACTGCGGGAGCGACCAGGGAGTGACCCCCAAAGGAACCGTCATGTGCCATCACGGTGTACAAGGCAGCCACTGCCCGGGCACTGGCGTGCGTATTGGTGCTCGGCATCTCGGCATCGCGCCATTCGCTGGAGTTCACATAGCCCGAACCCGAGAGTCCCGCAGGATTGGCGTATGTGTTCCTCTGCAACAAGTGCTCTTCGGAGAGTGTTGATGGATCAACGGTGACCGTAGACGTGGTGGGCCATTCAAACTCAGCGATACGAGCTGCCAAATGGGAACACGAACCGAGATAGATATCGATACCCATTGGTTCGGCAATTCGTTCGCGCAACAGCTGTCCAACGGACCTCCCGGTGGCTCGACGGAGTACCTCGCCCACCAAAAATCCGAAGGTGTTCACGTGGTAGCCGTGTGCCGTTCCTGGTGTCCACCATGGAACTTCAGCGGCCAAAGCAGTTGTCATGACGTCCCAGTGCAACATGGCATCGGGAGCCAATTCATGTCGAACTGCCGGGAGTCCGGTGCGATGGCCTAAGAGATCTCGGAAGGTGAGAGTCTCCTTGCCGTTGTTTCCGAATTCTGGCCATACATCCACCACGAAAGACTCGTACGAGATTTCTCCGCGACTCACGCATTGGGCGGCCACAATGGATGTAATGCCCTTACCCACTGAAAAGGCGTTCACGATTTCATTGTCAGACCACGAACGAGAACCAGAGGGCGTGGCTGAACCACCCCACAAATCGACCACTCGGTGACCATCTATTTCAATGCAAACTCCAGCACCTATCTCGTTGTGCTCGGTGAAGTTGTTGATGAACGCATCTCGGACAGCCCCGAACGCGGGGTCACATGTTCCGTGTGGTGTGATGGTTTTGGTCAGAGTGCCGACTTCTCAAGGATGTGGATGCCACATGCAGAGCCAAGACCGATGACGTGCGCAAGACCAACCTTGGCGCCTTCAATCTGACGTGGGCCTGCCTCACCGCGAAGGTGATGACACACTTCCCACACGTTGGCAATGCCGGTGGCTGCAATGGGGTGACCCTTTGACTCGAGACCACCCGACACGTTGACAGGTGTCTTGCCGTCGCGCCATGTAGCGCCTGAGTTGAAGAAGTCGACCGCACCGCCTTCTTCGCACAACATGAGGTTGTCGTAGTGCACCAATTCGGCCGTTGCAAAACAGTCGTGCAGTTCCACCAAGTTGAGGTCAGAAGGCGAAACACCTGCCTGCTCATAGGCCTGCTTAGCAGCAATCTTCGTGAGCGTATTGACGTCAGGAAGGATCTGGCATGCCTCTTGGTATGGGTCACTGGTGAGAACCGAAGCCGATACCTTCACTGCGCGACGCTGCTGTTCAAGAGACAATGTCTTGAGCTTTGTTCCGCTCACAAGGACTGCAGCTGCTGCACCATCACAGTTTGCGGAACACATGGGGCGCGTATTGGGGTACGCAATCATGATGTCGTTCATGATCTCATCCAATGTCATGCGCTTGTTGTACGCAGCCAATGGGTTCAACGTGGAATGGGCATGGTTCTTTTCCGAGATCTTGGCGAAAAGTTCGAAAGTTGCCCCGCCGTACTTGTGGCCATATTCCATACCCACTTGGGCGAAAGTTCCGGGCATATTTGCGGTGCCAATGAGACCGTCAACGTTCTGTACCGAGCCGTAACGACCGGATGGCTTCCACTCTTTGCCTGCAGACTTTGAAGCAGGGCTTGCTCCCAAAAGACCCACTCCAGCGAGCTTCTCAACGCCGACTGCGAGACCCATGTCGCATTCGCCAGCCTTGATTGCCATGATGACTGTGCGAAGTGCGGTGGCACCAGTTGCGCACGCATTGGACACGTTGTACACGGGGATGCCGGTCTGGCCCACTTGCTTCTGGATCATCTGGCCAATGCCGCCTTGACCCATGAGGCAGCCAGCTGCCATTACACCCATGTCTTTCATGGTGACTTGACCGTCCTTGAGGGCGGCGATGACTGCCTCGGCAGCAAGGTCCACTGTGTCCTTGTCCGGATACTTGCCGAACTTCGTCATGTTGATTCCGAGGATGTAGATGTCGTCTGTAGCCATTGTTTTCTCTTCTCTTGATCTTTTCGTTCTGGTGGTGATTAGGCGGGCTCGTACCCGAATCCGATTGCTTCTGTTCCGTGGTCGTCGGTACCCAACGAGTAGGTGGCAAGACGTACCTTCATGCCGAGGGACACTTTTTCTGGAGTGGCCTCCACGTTGATCACATTTGCGCGAACACTTGTGCCTCCGCAGTCGATGACAGCTGCAACGAAGGGAACGGGTACTCCAGGAGCTGCGAACGTCACGATGGTGAAGGCTCGCACAATTCCTTCATTCTGAATTGCGACCGTCTTGAATTCTTCGGCAAAGCATGCAGCGCACGCATTGCGTCGGTCGAAGAAACGAGCGCCACACGATGTGCACTCGTTGGCGGTGAGGTGCGGCTTGTCGCCGAGAACCAAGTAATCGACCAAAGGAATTTGGGTCATCGTCATCATTTCTCCCCTAGATGGATGGTTCTGCATACCTTATGCCCGCACACAAGGGCAAGGAGAAGTTCAGATGGTCCTACGGGAGGGAAATTTAGACAACAATGGACGAATATGAGCGCTAAATGGAGCAACTGGGCAGGGAACGAGACTGCGAACCCACAATCCATGGTGAGGGCCACCTCGGAGGACCACCTATCGCACTTGGTCGCACGCGCCAATGCCTCTGGCCATACCGTGAAGGTGCCTGGTTCGGGGCACAGTTTCACCCCCGCTGCAGTCACCGAGGGGCACATGGTGGATATTTCTGCACTTCAAGGCATTAGGTCAGTCGACCGAACAAGTCGAACAGTCACTGTTGGAGCGGGTACCACCCTGAACAATCTCAATTCTTTGTTGGCAGACGTTGGGCTGGCAATGGCCAACCTGGGGGACATTGCGTATCAAACCGTGGCAGGAGCCATTTCCACGTCCACGCACGGAACCGGTGCTCATTTGCCAGGCTTGGCTGCACAGGTGGAGTCCTTTCGCCTTGTCACAGCTACTGGCAACATTCTGAACTGTTCATCAGGAGAAAATCCTCACATCTTTCACCTCGGACGTGTGTCTGTGGGGGCGCTAGGTGTCGTGAGCGAATACACCATCAAGGTGGTGGATGCGTTTCGACTTCGAGCGGTGGAAGAACCCATGCGTCTCAACGATGTGCTCGACAACATTCAGACGCTCGTTGCTCAAAACGATCACTTTGAATTCTTCTGGATTCCGCATACGAAATGGGCACTCACCAAGCGCAACAATCGAACAGAAGAGCCACTTGATCCCTTGCCAAAGATGAGGGGCTGGTTCGAAAAGACTTTCATGGAGAACTACGCGTTCGGCGCTCTGTGTTATCTGGGACGCATGCGTCCTTCGTTGATACCAAAACTGGCGACTGCATTGCCGTCGTCCGGATCGCGCACATATGTAAACGACAGCTACAAGATCTTTGCTAGTCCTCGATTGGTTCGGTTCTATGAAATGGAGCACTCCATACCCGCGGCGTCCTTGCCGGATGCTTTGCGGGAAGTGGTGGCGATGATCGAGGCCAAGGGCTATTTGTTGAATTTCCCCGTAGAGGTACGTTTCACGGCATCGGATGACGTGGCATTGTCTACTTCCTATGGTCGGGCCTCGGCCTACATCGCTGTGCACGTGTTCAAAGGAATGGAATTTGAACCATTCTTCAAGGACGTGGAAGACATCATGCGTCGTTACGAATCTCGTCCACACTGGGGAAAGATTCATCACCGCGAGGCTTCGGAACTGTCAACGCTGTACCCGAAGTTCAATGAGTTTCTCGAACTTCGTGATCAGTTGGATCCAGCTCGTACGTTTGCTAATCGATATACAGACCAGGTTTTTGGAAGGTAGTCACTACAGGCAGATGTCTTGTGGTCGCACCGGGCAACGTGGAATATCTTTGCCCACTGCATTGCGAATGGCAGCCACGATGGCGGGAGTCACCGAAATGCAAGGCGGTTCTCCTACACCCTTTGCCCCTAATGGTGCTTGTGGTTCATATTCTTCAACAAATGAAGCAACAACATTCGGCGCATCGAGAGCTGTTGGCAACAAGTAATCAGTGAAACTCGGATTACGAACTTTGCCGTCCTGCACGATGATTTCCTCCATCACAGCAAGGCCCAAACCTTGCGCGATTCCGCCTTCTATTTGACCGGTCACTGATAATGGATTGAGTGCCACTCCGATGTCTTGCGCGGTGGCGACCTGAACCACCTTCACCAATCCGAGTTCGGGATCAACATCAACCACGGCACGGTGCGCGACGAACGCAAACGCAACATGACAGTTGCCTTGACCGTCGTCATCCAGGTCCTCAGTGGCGCGATGATGATGTTCAAACTCTTCACTGAACACGGAACCTTGTACCGCCTGCAATACGGGAATGCGGAATGTCCCCATGGAGTCGACAATGTCGGTGTCTTCAATGACCAGGCTCAACGGATTCAATCCATTCTCGGCTGCAACCTTCTCGAAAATACGTTCACGCACCATGCGGCACGCGCCATCCACGGCTCCACCACTCATCCACGTTTGACGAGATGCAGACGTTGAACCGGCGGAACCGATATTCGTATCAATGGTGTCGCATACAACATCATCAAGTCCGAGGACAGAACGGGCAATTTGTGGTGCGAGAACCACGAATCCCTGACCTACTTCGCTTGTTGCGAACTTCACGGTGACTTTTCCGTCGATCACTGTGCAGCGCGCGGTGGAGTAGTCGTCAAATCCTTCGCTGTACATGATGTTCTTGATGCTGACGCCCCAACCGACGCCGCGAACGATGTTGTGTGGTTGAGCCGTGAGACCC
Organism: Ilumatobacteraceae bacterium; assembly: GCA_023254135.1. Classification (GTDB taxonomy): domain Bacteria; phylum Actinomycetota; class Acidimicrobiia; order Acidimicrobiales; family Ilumatobacteraceae; genus UBA2093. The sequence continues at coordinate 18,643 of JALQYL010000001.1, forward strand.
GATCCACCTGGCAGGTCGAGTTCATGTGCATTGGGAGAAAGGGGATCCGGCATTGGCAAAGCTGCTGTTTCGCGAATACACCGGGCAACGGGAGCCACGCTTTCCACGATTTGGCCAGTAATCAGGGCATCGCCAGTTTCCATGGCGTTGAGAAGGCGTACTTCTACTGGTGAAATTCCTGCGGCTGTTGCGATTTTGTCCATTTGACCTTCATGTGCGAAGCACGCTTGCACAACGCCAAATCCGCGCATGGCTCCACAAGGTGGATTGTTTGTGCGCACCGCATATCCGTCAACGATGGCGTTTGCGCACTTGTATGGGCCCTGTGTGTGGGTGATGCCGTTGATGAGCACGGCAGATGACGTGGACGCGTACGCACCGCCGTCGAACAGGAAGCGAGCCTCGATCTTCACGATCTTTCCTTCGGCGGTGGCATGATGGCGCATCCACACACGAGCTGGGTGTCGGTGTACATGGCCAAAGAAGGACTCCTCTCGACCGTATTGCATCTTCACGGGTCTTCCCACATGGAGTGCGAGAAGCGCTGTGTGTACCTGGAGACTGATGTCTTCACGAGCTCCGAAGGCACCACCTACGCCGCCCAACGTGAGGCGAACCTTTTCTTCGGGCAAATTGAGACAGGCGGCCATTTGTTTCTGGTCTTCGTGAAGCCACTGTGTTGCCACGAACACCTCAACGCCTTTGCGATCGGCGTCGGGGATGGCAAGAGCAGATTCAGTTCCGAGGAACGCCTGATCCTGCATGCCGATCACATAGTCACCCTCCACCACAATGGGACCAGTGGCAGTGATGTCACCCGACACGATCTTCTGGTTGCGGATCACGTTGCCATCTGGGTGGATGGAGGGGACCGATTGATTCAGGGAATCTTCGGGATTTGTGAGGGGAGTGAGGACTTCGAAATTGACCACGATGGCATCCAATGCGCGACGACAAGTCTCGGGATGGTCGGCCACTACGGCTGCAATTGGTTCACCCATGTAACGAACAAAGTCTTTGGCAAACACAGGCTGGTCACTGCTGATGAGACCATACGTGAGTTGACCGGGAACATCCTCTGAGGTGACCACGGCTTCCACTCCCTTGATCTTGAGAGCCGAAGATGCATCAATGGAAACGATGCGTGCATACGGATGGGGGGAACGCAATGTGGCTCCCCACAGCATGTTGTCGGCGTGCAAGTCAGAGGTGAAGTCGAATTCGCCCTTTACTTTTGCGGGTCCATCGGGGCGCAGTGCGCTAGTGCCCAATACATCTCGACGAGTCTTTACTGAGCTCATCTTGCGTTCTCCTGTCGGCGAGAAATGGCCGTGTTGACGGCCTCAAAAATGCGTCCATAACCGGTACAACGACAGATGTTTCCTGATAGAGCTTCCTTGATTTCGTGCTCCGAAGGCTGCGCGTTTTGATCTAGCAAATGGTGCACCGCCATGACGAGGCCCGGGGTACAAAATCCGCACTGGACAGCTCCTTCATCGATGAAGGCTTGTTGCACATCGGTGAGTGTTCCATCTGACGATAAACCTTCCACCGTTGCGATTTCAGTGTCCACCACAGTTGCGGCCATGACCAAACAACTGCATACTGCTGACCCATTCACGAACACCGTGCAACTGCCACATTCTCCCTGTTCGCAAGCACCCTTTGCTCCAGGCAAACCGAGTCGCTCACGCAAGACGTACAGGAGACTTTCGCCGACCCATGCGTCTTGCACGGGGTGTTGAACACCATTGACCGTCAGTGAATAGAACTCGTTGTTGCTCATGATTGGATACTCCTTTGAAGAAGTCGTTGGGCGAGAACGGAAATGGCGTGACGTCGATATTCCGCCGTTGAGCGATGATCGTCTATTGGTCTTGCTTCGCTTGCCGCGCGACGACCGAATTCCGCACAATCTGCTGGTTGTAGGTCCGTGAGGGTCGCGAAGTTTTCGTGCAGCCATTTTTCAGCTTCTACACAACGGATGATTGTCGGTCCGACGGAACCCAATGCCAAGCGAACCATGTCATCTTGAATCGCGAGACAAGCCGATGCGACGGAAATAACCATTGCATTGCGAACGCCCACCTTTGAATACCCCTGCCATCCATTCGCCTTTGGAATGGTGACCCCTGTAATCATTTCCGTTGCAGTGCGAGAAGTCCGTTTGGGTCCCACCATGTATTCGGCAAACGGAACGGATCGAACGCCGTGTGAAGAAGCAAGGTGTACTTCTGCGTTGAGTGCCGACAGGACAGGCAATGAATCACCTGCGGGGGAGCAAGTCCCCAAGTTTCCACCCAAGGTACCTGCAGCTCGAATCTGAGGAGATCCAACGGTGCGAGCCGCCGCAGCAAGTGCAGGTGCCACCTTTTGTAGTTCGCCGGACTCCATTTCCGAGTAGGGAACACCTGCGCCAATGTAAATGGAAGACGTTTCGTTGTTGATGGTCCATGTTCTCAACTCGTCGACATTTCGCAGGGCAACCACATCGCTTGGTTTGCGATGATTGAAATTGATTTCCACCATTACGTCGGTTCCGCCTCCGAGCACCAATGCGTGTGGGTGCGCTTCAAGGAGTGCCGTGGCCTCTTCTATGGTGTGCGGTAGGTAGACAGTCATTGCATTTCCTTTTCGCTAACTTGCGAGTCTCGCGTGAAGTCGCGTGGCGGCTTCCGCCGCCTTGGCGCGAACTTCTTCAATGTCGAATTGTGTTGGAGTTCCGTCTCGCACAACTTCCGTACCGTTGACGTGAACCGACGTACACCGGATGCCTGGGGTGAAGGCAACATGCCAGGGGCTGTCAACATGGTCGTAATTCCACGTCACCACATCGTGTCGAACCTCGGGAAAGAACTGTTCACCATTCGACAACCAGGTCCACACGGTGTCGGGTGTTTCGGTCACATTGCTTTCGCGGAGCCGCACATAGCCCAAGCGAGCCTCTTCCAGCATGTCGGCGCCAATACCGTCGGTGCCGAGAACAACTTTGTTGTCCCATTGCGTGGGATGTGCATATCCGACTGCATTGTTCATGTTGGAACGGGGATTGTGGGCCAAGGTTCCGCGCAACGGACGATCCAAATGAACGGCATGGACGAGCAACCAATTGTCCTGAGCCAGGTTCTCAAGACGCGCACCGGCATCGCTATCTTCAGCGCCCTCGGCAACATGAATATGCACGCCGACGTCTAGTTGGGAAGCCGCATCTGCGACTGCAGCCAAGGTTTCATCGCCACAGGTGAAGGCTGCATGCACACCCAGCATGCCACGGCCGCCTTCTTTCAGAAATCGAATATTTTCGTCCAGTCCGCGCCGCGCTTCGGCAGTCATGGCGGAACTGGGGGACACCTCAGACGTCATCTTGGAACCACTCCAGCGGTCTGTGATTCCGTAACACAAGTTGCTTCGTACTCCCACCATGTCGCAGGCGTTCTTGATTGCATCAAGGCTTCCTTCAATGGCAAACGGAGACTCGTGGTGATCGATGATGGCAGTGGTGCCATTGCACAACGCTTCTGCTGCTCCCAAAGCGGCTGACCAATAGATCATGTCCAGGTCCAAGGCAGCGTCCAGACGCCACCACACATTTTCCAAAATGGAGAGAAATGAATCAGGAGTGCGGGGAGGCGCTGGCATCCCGCGTGCCAAAGACGAATACAGATGGTGATGCGAACACACCAATCCATTGGTGGTGAAGGACATGAACTACTCCGTCACCACACCGCGTTGTTCGGTGATGCGACCGTACACCTCTGGGCGGCGGTATCGATCAAAGTCAAACAACGTCCCCGTGTATCGCTTGCACCAATCCATGTCGCAATGCGCCACAATTAGTTCGTCATCAGTAGTAAGCGCTTGCGCCACAATTTGACCACTTGGAGCAACAATCATGCTTTGACCCAATGAATCAACACCTTCTTCAACGCCACCCTTGGCCACACCGACAACCCAGGTGCCGTTTTGGTAGGCACCTGATTGCATCACGAGTGCATTATGAAAACCCTGCAAGATGTCCTGGCTTGGATCCGGTACGTAATGAATGGGGGTGTTGTAGCCGCACAGAATGAGTTCGACACCTTGAAGGCCCATCACGCGATACGTCTCTGGCCAGCGACGGTCATTGCAGATCATCATTCCCACTCGAGCACCAAAGGCTTCCCACACACCGAAGCCCTCGTTGGATGGCTCAAAGTAATACCGTTCAGCGTGCTGAAATGGTCGATCTGGTTCGTGGTGTTCATGTCCGGGAATGTGCACCTTGCGATACTTCGCAACAATGGTGCCGTCCTTTTCCACCAGAACCTGTGTGTTGAATCGATGTCCGTCCGTGGTGAGTTCTGCGTATCCCAAACAGAAACCGATTCCCAATTTCTTCGCCTCATCAAAAAGGGGCTGGGTCACCGGTGATGGCATCTCGGTCTCGTACCAATGGTCTGCCTCTGAGATGTCGTCAATGAACCAACGTGGAAAAAATGTAGTGAGTGCTAGTTCAGGAAAGACCACCACATCGCAGCCCGATCGATGAGCTTGACGCAGCAATGTGATGAGTCGCTGCACCACCTGTTCGCGGGTGTGAGATTTCTGAATGGGGCCAAGTTGGGCAGCGCCAATCGTGATGTTGCGAGTCATATTAGAAGTCCTTTTTTTCGGCAAGGGCAAGAATGGTGTGGAGCAAAATATTTGCGCCGTTTGCGATGTCTTGGGCAGAGGTATGTTCGGCTGGGTTGTGGCTAATGCCATTCACGCTGGGCACAAAGATCATGGAAGTGGGGCAGACACGCGCAAGCATCTGTGCGTCATGGCCGGCTCCACTTGGCATTCGGTGGACGGAATGCCCGTGTTGCTTGGCTAGTGATTCCACCAAATCAATCAATTCGCTGTCGAACTCAACCGGCTCGAAACGCGCGAGTGTTCGTGAGCTGATCCGAACACCTTCTGCCTCGGCAATCTGTGCGATAAAGGTGGCGATTTCGGATTCAGCCTGAGCCAACAGTGATTCATCGGTATTGCGTACATCCACAGTCATCACTGCTTTGGCAGGCACCACATTGATCAGATTGGGGAAGAGATCAATTTTTCCCACTGTTCCTACTTGATTGCCGCCATAACGATTCGCAAGATTGCGAACGAACACCGCAATGGAAGATGCAACATAAGCCGGGTCACAGCGCATGGACATTGGCGTAGTACCAGCATGGTTGGACTGACCTTCGATGGTGAGTTCCTGCCAACTGATGCCTTGCACACCGGTGACGGCTCCGATGGACACACCAATCTGTTCCAACACGGGCCCTTGCTCGATGTGTAGTTCCACAAACGAAGACGGAGAAACACCCGGACACGGAGTTGCTCCGTTGTAGCCGATCCGTTCCAACTCATCGGCAACTCGAGCACCGTCAATTCCAACGGTGTCAAGTGCCTCCTCGACACTGAGGCCACCCACGTACACCAGCGATCCAAACATGTCGGGAGCAAATCGTGCGCCCTCTTCGTTCGTGAAGAAAGCAACCGAAATGGGGCGCGATGGAATGTGCCCCGATTCCTGCACCGCTTGAATCACTTCAAGCCCTGCTAGAACGCCGAGGTTGCCGTCATATTTTCCACCGGTGCGCACGGTGTCAATGTGAGAACCCGTCATAACTGGGGAGCCGTGTCCTACGTTCCACGTTCCGACAACATTTCCAACCACGTCGACGATGACGTCAAGGTTGAGATCCTTCATCCATCCAACAACCAAATCGCGTCCTGCTGCGTCGTCATCAGTGAGGGCAAGTCGACTGTTTCCACCGCCCTCAATGGGTGAAATGGAAGCCAGATCCATGAGTCGACCCATCAGACGATCAGCATCAATGCGCAGTGCCGGAATGGGGGACTGAAGAGCCATGGGCAAAGTGTACGAAATGTAAAGCCGTCACCCCTGATTCATTGGGTTTCGGGCATGTGAAGTCTGGGTATGGCGTTTTGACCCTTGGCCAGTGCATAGGGTTTCTCGCCGTGACACTTGCCAACATCATGTGGATTATCGCTTGCGTGGGAGTGGCCGCCTTCGCTCAGTCATTGGCAGGATTCGGTTTCGGGCTCCTGGCTGTTCCGATGATGCAAATGGCTCTTAGTCCTCGGGACGCGGTGATCATCTCTACTTTGATTGGAGCGGTGTCCACCACCACACAAGCAGTGATTGATCGCAAGAGTGCTCACGTGCCAACAGTGAAGCGGCTCACCATCGCTTCGTACCTTGGTATGCCTATTGGCCTCATGGTGTTCGTCCTGGTGTCGGATTCTGCGTTACGAATCACGCTCGGTGTTGTGGTGATTCTGGCGGCCATTGTCTTGTCGCGAGGTTTCACTCTGCACGATGATGCCCATCATTTTGATTGGCTGTTGGGAATGGTGAGTGGAGTTCTCGCAACTTCAACATCCACAAACGGGCCACCTCTTGTTTTTCTGATGCAAGCTCGCAAGATGAGTCCCGAAGTGTTTCGGTCGACCATCAATTCCATTTTCTCGTTTGCCAACATCGGAGCGCTCACCCTCTTCTTCGTGTCGGGCAAAATGGATCTGCACACTATGTACGGCGCCTTGGCTGCAATACCCGCCCTCTTCGTTTCGTTGCGTCTTGGGTACTCACTGCGTCCAAGGGTGAGCGCCGAATTCTTCCGGAAATTGGTGCTGATCATGTTGGTGTTGTCGGGCGCAAGCCTCCTTCTGAAGGCGATGCTGTAACAGCGTTCTTAGTGACCGAACATCATCATCCATTGTTCACGAGAACGCGGTTTGAAGACATAGTTGTATTCCTTCACTTCTGCCATTCGACCGGCAGGCGCCTCTGAATAGCGATGTCCCGGAAGAACAATGGTGTCGTCGGGAAGTGATGCCAAAGTGGTGAGACTTTCGTACATTTGACCCACGTCTGAGCCAGGAAGATCAGTACGGCCACATCCTTCCAAGAACAAAGTGTCGCCAGAGACCAGGCATCCTGCAGTCAGGAAGCACTGGCTTCCGGGAGTGTGCCCGGGGGTGTGAATGCAAGTGATGGGAAGGTTGCCCACCATGATCACATCACCTGCCTCGTGTACGACCAGGTCGCTCTCGGAGATACCTGTTGTGCGCGTGACCCATGGAGCTTCGTGAACATTGACATGGATAGGAACATGATGGGTCTCCAGCAGTGCGGCAACCCCCTCGATGGTGTGTCCCATCATGGAACCTCCCACGTGGTCAGCGTGGTAGTGACTTGCCAAGACCCCGGTCACTTTCATGCCATCGGATTCTGCGATTGACACAATTTCCTGAACTGCATACGCAGGATCGACTATGACACATTCACCCGTGCTCTTGTCGCCGATGAGATACGCAAAATTCACCATTTGGCGCGCCACCATGTTGTCGGCTCCAAAGTCTTGGCCGCTCAAGAGTTGTCGAAAGTAGATGGGATTGGCGTCTTGACTGCTCACACAGAGCAGAATAGAGCAATGGCGAACCAACAGACCTTTCAAGTGGGCGACAGATTCATCATTGGTCAACAAATCATTGAATTGAGTGAGGAGTTTCATCGTTCGTTGGCCGCCGATGACCAAGTGTTGGCGGTTGCCGCCACCAAATCGTTGAAGCGCATTCCGAGTGAAGTGATATCGCTGGTGGAGAGAGCGGTCGCGTCAGCATCTGATGCTTTCAGCGGACTGGCTCACTGCTCGACGGAGAGCGTGAACAGCTTCTTCGATGCAGCGGGGTCATTGTTGGCAGATGATGAAGCCTTTGCCGTGATTGACGACGCCAATAAGTTGGACGTGGCTGACGCTCGGTCGCGTGGTCGTTCCACGACTCGACTTGTTCTTGATCCAAAGATGCGATCAGACATGATCCAGGCATTTCACATGTGGCGCGACGCGGACATGATTCCTTCATTCAAAACTGATGAAGTAGTTCACAATGGTTGGAGCGTAGAGCAATGGCGCGCACCACTTGGTGTGGTGGGTTTTGTTTTTGAGGGACGTCCCAATGTGTTCGCCGATGCCACCGGAGTTCTGAAGAGTGGAAACACGGTGGTGTTCCGCATTGGTAGCGATGCTTTGCGAACAGCTAAAGCCATCATGGACGTGGTCATTGTTCCTGCCCTGCGCAGAGCACAATTGCCTGAAGGGTCGGTGCAGTTGATTGCATCGCGTGAACATGCCGCCGGATGGAAGCTATTTTCAGATCGTCGCATAGCTCTCGCAGTCGCGCGTGGTAGCGGCGAGGCCGTTGCGGAATTGGGGTCCATTGCTCAACAATCAGGTGTTCCCGTAAGCCTGCACGGCACCGGCGGGGCATGGATGATTGTGGGGGAGTCGGCGCAATTGTCCGAACTATCCCAATATGTGGAGCACAGCTTGGATCGCAAAGTGTGCAACACAATGAACGTCATATGTGTGCCGGTTTCCAAAGCATCAATATTCGTTCCCGTCATTCTTGAGAGCGCGACAAGAGCCGCGGGGAAGCGGAACACAGCACCACGTATTCACGCGGTAAACGGTGCAGAGAAATACCTTCCGCAAAAAACAGTCATCTCTGTTCGCCGTGCCGATGGAGCACACGAAGAGGAGCAGATCTCTGTGTCGAACGAGTCCGCTTTGGGACACGAGTTTGAGTGGGAAGAGAATCCTGAGTTCTTCATTGTTCTTACCGAGTCCACCGAGCACGCAATGCGTCTGTTCAATCAGTACAGCCCGCAGTTCGTGGTGAGTGCCATCACAGATGATGAGTCGGAGTCAGAACTCATTTGGAACACTTGTAATGCGCCATTTTTTGGAAACGGTTTCACACGCTGGGTTGACGGACAGTTCGCATTGCTTCGTCCAGAACTGGGTCTGAGCAACTGGCAGAGCGGTCGATTGTTTTCTCGCAGTGGCATCTTGTCCGGAGACTCGGCGTTTACTGTACGCCTTCGTGTTCGACAATCTGACGCAGGGCTACATCGGTAGAAATTATGACAATGCAATGTTGTCAATCAGACGTACATCGTCAAACCAACAAGCAATACACATCACCGAATTTTCTGAGGCCAAGTCAGTGCTCAGCAGCGTGACTGCATTACATTCAGTCACATACTCCACGTTTGCATCAACAGCTGTTTGCAGCACGTCACGCGCGATCGATTCCAATTTCGTGCGTGACCGTTCACCTTGTTTGTAGGCCTCGCGTGCTGCAGTAAGAGCTTGATAAATGACGGGAGCTTGGGCCCTTGCTTGATGGCTGAGACGAACGTTTCGACTGGAGAGCGCAAGTCCATCTGGCTCGCGCACAGTTGGCACTCCCACGATGGTGACATCCATATCGAGTGCTGTGACAGTTTCGTTCACCACAGCCAATTGTTGGAAGTCCTTCCGACCGAAGTAGGCCCTGTGCGGTTGTACGGCATTCACCAATTTCACCACCACCGTCGCTACTCCTTTGAAGTGCCCGGGTCTGCCTTCGCCCTCCATTGGGTCTGCGGCCATGCCTGGCTCAACGTAGGTGCGGTAACCAACGGGGTACATGGAGTCACTCGTCGGTGCGTAAATCGCAGTGGCGCCTGCATCCTGCGCGATTGCAATATCTGCCTCGAAGGTACGCGGATATTTCTCAAAATCAGAGCGCACATTGAACTGGGCGGGATTCACGAAAATCGATACCACCGTCTGTGTATTTTCCGATGCAGACAGACGAATGAGTTCTGCATGGCCACCGTGCAATGCGCCCATGGTGGGAACGAAGCCGATTGTTTCTGTGGCGAAACGTTGCGAGCGCGACCAGGCGCGCATTTCGGCGGGCGTGCGCAATATGAACATGTCAGTGGAAACTGTGTTGTTCGTCCGGCCAGGATCCGTTGCTCACCTCGGCCACGTACTCAGCAACCGCTTGCTGTGCGAGCACACGGAAATTGGAATAGGCCTTTGCGAAAGTGAATGTTCGCTCGGATAAACCCAAAAGATCGTGCATCACCAGCACTTGACCATCGCATTGCACTCCGGCTCCGATTCCGATGGTGGGAATGCTGAGCATTCCCGTAATTTCGCTTGCCAATTCTGCGGGGACACCTTCGATGACCACGGCACAGGCGCCAGCTTCTTCAACTGCGAGGGCGTCGGCAATCAGTCGCGAGCGACTGCCTGCACTGTCTCCGTCCGAACGTCCTTGAATCTTGTTGCCGCCCATCCGGTGATAGCTCTGCGGCGTGAGTCCGATGTGCCCCATCACGGGTATGTCCGAATTGGCGATGCAGGAGATTGCGTCTTGCACGAACAGACCACCTTCGAGCTTCACAATTTCGGCTCCGGCCTTCACCAGACGAACTGCATTGTCTACCGCATCCACAGATGAGGACTGATATGAACCAAAGGGCATGTCTCCAACAATGAGAGCTTTCGGTTGTGCGGCCGCTACCAGTCGCACGTGGTACACCATTTCGTCCATGCTCACACCGAGGGTGTTCTTCTGTCCTTGCATCACGGTTGCAACAGAATCACCTACCAAAATGAGATCAACACCGCCAGCATCAACTATGGAAGCAAAGGTGGCGTCGTATGCCGTGACCATAGAGAGGCGACTCTGCTCGGCTTTGCGTTGCACAAGCATGGGAACTGTCATCTTGGGGCGCGAAATGTTCGTCATAGAAATCCCAATTCGGGAACCTCAGGCTACGCCCTGACCGCATCACTGGCACCGTGCCCTTGGTGACGAATGTCGCCAGAATCGTTACCAATCAGTAGCGTTGTCGCATGTTCGCTCGGTGGATCACAACCATTTTTCTCAAGTGGGATTCATGGATTTCGTTGCAGGCATCCATCGGACCAACGGATGGTCGCGGCCAGCAATTTGGTCGTTTTGGTGCACGAAGTCTCATCATGTGGAGACCCAACACCATTTTCAATGAGAAGTACATAGAAATAGGCGAAGACACCTTGATCGGACCAGGTGTGTCCCTCTCTGCTGGCATGGTGCCAGGACAAGAGTGCATCACTTCACCTGTAGTGAAAATTGGAGATCGTTGCCTCATTGGCAAAGGGAGTGGCATCGTTGGCCACTTCTCCATCACCATTGGCAACGATGTGTGGACCGGACACCACGTGTACATCACCGATCAGAACCATGGATACGAAGAGGTCGACACACCCATTTCACAGCAATCACAGCCAGAACGCCCGGTCGTTATTGGGGACGAAACATGGTTGGGATACGGCACCGTCGTGTTGCCCGGCGTGACGATCGGCAAGCACGTGGTAGTGGGCGCTAACTCTGTGGTGACGCATGATTTGCCTGACTACAGCGTGGCAGTCGGCGCCCCTGCGAAAGTGATTCGTCGGTATGAGAATGGTGAGTGGAAGTCAGTACATCACACGGACAAGTCGAGTGGTGGCTGACACGCTTTCATGTCGTTCTCGCGGGCGAACTTGCCAATACGTTCGCTGATGGGTACCCCTTCTACTTCGGTTTCTGCAAAGAATGGACGACGAGTGGAAGTTCGAAGAGCAACAGCAAAAGCGCGTCGATCTTTTATGTACGTACGGTAATCCGCGATCCATGCAGGAACGATGGCCTGACCCTTGGGATCGTCTGGGGTGTCCTTGGCGATTTTATTGATTGCAGCCTCTAGAGAATCCGTGGCTTTGTCTACAAAAATGGCCTTCCTTTTCAGCGCACTTGAATCGTTGGGATCCATCTCGGTGAGATCCTGCATGGCAAAGCGTTGGTCTTCCGCCAGCATGCAGGCGGCCTGTGCTCGCGCCTTCCACGCTTCATCACCGATCTTGTTGATGCTTTCGCGCGGGGCGAAAATGAATGCGTACACCCACATAGCCGCGATCACGCCACAGATGAGGGTGAGACCGATTCGTACAAACATTGTGCGCTTCATGATGTGATGTTACGGGTTTCCTTATTGACGAGCGGGTCGATACGACAGAAACAAATGACACATAGTGAGGGAGAGAGCGATGGGTGCCACCCACGGTCCCCATGATTGAGACATGCTCACCACGTGGTCAACGGAGTATTTGCCAGGCCCGATCAAGCCAAGGGCTACCGCCACCACTGCTATCGAAGCGCAGTACTCCCACCCGCCATTGGGAAGAAAGATGAAATATCCAACCTTCCAGTGAACAGTGATGATGGCCACCAACATAAGAGACACGAAAGCGATGCACGCGAGGGGTGTGAGAAGGCCAATAGCCAGTAGCAATCCGGAAACAATCTCAGCGCTAGCAGCGACTAGTGCTTGCATGCGTGGCCATTTCATTCCGATACTTCCAAACCATGATGCAGTGCCCGAAAGACCGTTGCCTCTGATTTTGTTGAGACCGTGATACGCCATCGAAAATCCAAATGTCAGGCGAAGGAGAAGTAGTGCAATGTCCATACGGTTCATATCTCCACATTAGGTGTCACGGGCAGATGCAGCAGGACTGACAGAATGGTGCCGTGAAGAGGTGGAGTGCGCGCAGCGGTTCTGTGGTTTCCATTGCATTCCTGCTTGTCTTCACAGGTGTCGCGAGCGCCTGCTCAAACCACAATGATTCAATGTGCTCCAATTCTTTCTCGGTCTCCAGCATTTCGACATTGTTGGCTCATGGTCTGGAGAACGTGTCTGAATCTCAGTATGCAGACCTTCAGAGCGACATCGAAATTGCCAACATTTTGACCAAGGCCGCTGTGCGGGAAGACAAAGAGAATGTTGACGCAATTTATTTCGCAGTGAAGCTGCAGAAATTCATTCGAGTGATGAACGGACTTTCCTGGGATTTTTCTGAGGCTTTGCTGAATCAATCAGCATCTGAGGCTGCGGCGCAACTTGGTTCTGCCGAGTCGCTTCAACAAGCCAATGCCGTGGAGGCCTTTGTCATTACGCGCTGTGGAATGCCCAGCACGGTTCCGTTCGATGCGACGGCTGACACTCTTCCGCTTCCATACATAGCAAGCCCCACAGCAACGGATCCGTCCACAAAGTCCCTCAATCAAGCATCGGAGCACACTGCCACGGGCAAGATTCTTGCGGGAATTTACGGAGTCTCAATTTCCGATTCTGAAGCCCAATGCCTAGGTGCGGCTTTGAACGGAGTCGTTGATGCGACATCCGCTACTGCCAACGCGGATCAATACGCGCAACAGTTTCAAAAGGCATTCGATGTGTGTGGAATCAACGTTCCCACAACTTCGGTGGCAAAGTAGGGAACAACACCCTGGCTCTAGGCTGAGTGTATGGAAATTGTGATTCTTCGCCATGCTCAGCCCGAATGGACGAAGGATGGTTTCTCGGTAGACAATCCACCTCTCACCGCGATGGGTTTCGAACAGGCTGAATTCTTGGCGCGCGCGTTAGTCGACGAGCGATTCGATGAAATTTTTGTCTCACCACTGGTACGAACTCAACAAACAGCAGCACCATTGCTGAAGATGAAGAATTTTCCGTTGCAGATTGCGGAATGGCTGGAAGAAATTCGCAACCCCATTTGGCACGGCACGCCAGAGGAAAAGGCGAATGAGGCTTGGCGTGCGGAGAAGGCGAAGGCATCGCACGAGCGTTGGACAGGTTTAGATGGCGGGGAAGCCGTGAATGAATTTGTTGAACGCATCAATATCGGAACAAGCCTTTTCCTGGAAGAGCAAGGGATTGCGCGATCAAATAATGAATTGCCCGTGTGGCATACAAACTCCAGTTTCAACGACGAAAAGAGAATTGCGCTGGTCGCACATGCAGGTACCGGCAGTGTTGCCATCTGCCACATGCTCGGGTTGCAGCCCACACCATGGGAATGGGAGAGGTTTGTCATTGGCCACGCAAGCATCAACCGCATAAGAACCTTCCCATTGGGCGACGGCATTACGTTCGGTCTCTCGCAACTGTCAAACAACGAACACCTGCCGGTGCACATGCGTTCCTACTGATTCGTACACGCAATTGTGCGCCTAAAGTGACTACATGACACAGAATGATGCCATCAACCCAGATGCACTGAAGATGTTCTCGTTCAGCATCTTCAGCAAACTTGAAGGTGCAGTGACTGCGGGAATGATTCACCTCGGAGACAGACTGGGTCTCTACGCAGCTATGGCGTCTCAAAGAGACGGTGACACTTCTGCATCACTCGCCATACGTACCGAGCTGCATGAGCGATGGGTGCGTGAATGGCTTCATAATCAAGTAGCAGCGCGAATTGTCTCCTGTGATGACTTGGCTGCTCCGCAACCTGTGTTTCGGCTTTCTCCCGAAGCCATCGCCGTATTGGCAACGCCCAACCATCCTGCATACGGAATGGGTATGTTTCATCGACTTCCGCAGACCATGGCGGCACTCAATGACATGCCCGAAGCCTTCAAAACAGGGCTGGGACGTGATTACGACTCGCATGGTCCTGAAGGTGCCGTGGGAATTGAAAAAAGTTTTGAACCTTGGAATCAAAATTTCCTGATTCCAGCAGTTCTTCCCACAATGACGGGGCTACGTGAAGCACTTGAAAACGGTGCCAAAGTTGCGGACATTGGTTGTGGCGCTGGCGGACTGTCGTTGTTGCTCGGCAAGACATTCCCAAATAGCCAGATCACGGGCTTCGATATTTCTCAATTTGCGTTAGAACGGGCGAATGCACGTCTGCAACAAGACGGTCTGTCGAATGTGACTTTCCATGATCCACGTGTGACGCCCATCGAGACAGATGGTTCGTACGATTTCATTTGCACCTTTGATTGCATTCACGACATGACACACCCCACAGAAATGATGCGCACCATTCGTGCTGCGCTGAAGGACTCCGGTCGATGGTTGTTGGTGGACATCAAGGCACACGACACTCTTGAACTCAATGTCACAAAGAATCCCATGGCCTCACTGTTGTATGGCATCAGCGTTCTCAGTTGCATGTCCTCTGCTATGTCCACGCCCGATGGAGAGGGCCTCGGCACTTTGGGACTGTCCGGAAGCAAAGCTGAACATATGGCACAACAGGCTGGGTTTTCACACTTCAATCGACTCGACGTCGATCATTCCGTTAATGCTTTCTACGAGATTCGCCCATAAATAGAAATAATCCCGGTTTCTCTTTGGATCATAAGAGAAACCGGGATTATCGATGGAGAGAAGCTGGCGGATCAGCCGGCAGGCACTGCGAGTGGTGCCGTATTTTTGCAACCATTTACTGCGGCAACGATGCTCGTTGGATCAATCGCATCGCCGCCACCTGGGTGCACTTCAAAGTGCAGGTGGGGAGTGTTGGTAGCACCGGTCTTGCCGTTGTAGCCCACAACTTGTCCAGCCTTCACTTTTGTGCCCACTGTGATGCCATCAGCAATACGGCTCATGTGGCCGTAGAAGAAGTAGGTGCCATCTGCGGTGGTCAAGCGAATGCCGTTTCCAGCGAGCTTGTCGGTACCTACGGTATAGATCTTTGTGATGGTGCCATCGGCCACCGCGTATTCCAGGTTGCCCTCTTTTGCGATGATGTCAACACCAAGGTGGAGACGACCGCCACCACGTGGTGCGTGCCATGTGTTCTCGAATGAACATGGACCTTGGATAGGGAACACTGCGATTTGAACTGCAGGAGGAGCCATCACGCCCAACTTGATGGCAGTTTGCGTGTCAAGTGCGCCTGTAATGGCAAGTCCTTGTGCTGCCTGAAACTTCTGCAAGGCAACAAATGTTGCGCCACCGAAGATGCCATCGATGCCGCCTTTCACTTCAATTCCAGAAGCAACCAATGCCTTCTGAACAAGGCGTACGTTGTCGCCCTTGTTGCCACGAACTGGCAAGGTGGTGATGAAACTGGACACCGAAGCAGCAGACACGTTTGCAGGAGCAACTGTGGTTGAAGGTGCTGCTACTGGCGCGATCAACTTGAGAGCAGCGGCAGTTGCGGGGTCGAGAAGACCGTTCACTGGCAAACCCTTCGTGGTTTGGAACGCGGTGATTGAGGCAGTGGTACCCGATCCGAACATGCCGTCAATGCCACCTTTCACGGCAATGCCAGCTGCAGCGAGAGTCTTTTGTACGAGAAGAACGTTGTCGCCCTTGTTGCCACGAACAGGAAGGTTTTGGACCGTGAACGGAAACTGTGTGGCAGCCACAGTGGTTGTGGGGGCAACGGTGGTTGTTGGTGCCGTAGTTGTTGTAGGCGCGATTGTTGTGGTTGTCGCTTCGGCCACCTTCAATACGCGTGCCGTGTCAGCGTCAACAACACCGCTCACCTTGAGACCAACAACCTTCTGGAATGTCTTGAGGGCCCTGAGTGTCGTGTTGTCGAATACGCCGGTGGCGCCGCCCTTCAAGGTGAAACCATTACGGATGATTGCTGTTTGAACGGCAACAACATGAGCACCCTTTTCGCCGAACTTTGGCTGACCAGGAGCTGTCTTTGCAGTGGCATTGCTGGCCTGCACGGTTGCGGCGCTCGCAACGCCTGGCAATGCGATGAGTCCCATCGAAGCGATTGCTCCTGCAACTGCCATGCGAATGATGATGTGTGAACGGTTGTGAGACATCTGTCTGCTCCCTTGTTGATCCGGTTAAGGGATCGGCAGGGTTGAGCAGAACTTGAGAGATTTATCACGGAAAATGTTGATATGACCACGCTGAGTGGTCTTAGTGGGCGATCAACCACAATCTGTGATGGATGCAGGTACTAGGGCGGTCTAGTTCAAGCCAAAGAGAGCCCAGAATGAAGGGCAGGCCCAGCTGGGCTCAGGGGCTATTTCTGGTAGCCGTCTGCAATTCCGGTGAATCCCGAAGGCGCATGGGCTCCCAATACGAGTGTTTCCAGGATTCCGATTCCTTGGTGGACGGAACCATCGGAATTCGTACATGTCACTCGACTAAGGGTTTGCGTGTGGAGATTTGTCATCGCCATGGGGTCGGGCACCGGCACGGTAAACCGATCTCCTGTGGATTCCAGTTCACCCTTCCAAAACCCGTGACCCCATTCGGGGTGAAGATAACCGAGGCCCGACATTTGGAAGTGGGTAATGGGCTCAAAATGCAGGTGTGACTCCCCATTGGCAAACGTGTAGTCCAAATCAAAGGCAACCGATCGACGCGTGCCGTGTTCCCACGAATATTTGTATGACACCGAATGGGCATGCTTGATCGTGTCGGGGCCAATCATCATCGCGCCCGATTCGTGCCAACGTTGACCATCTGCGTACTCGTTCACATCGAACACGGTTCCGAAATTCTCGAAACACACGGGTGCCCACAACCAAAAGAATTGTGGGGGCAAGTTCAACGGTGCGCCCAATTGCACGCGTTCTCCCACGCTGCGGATTCCCCATGAACGATCCCGAGAGCCAACAAAATTCGCTGTGTCGACCTCCATGCGCTTGCCGTCGACTTCCACCCATCCAGACCAGGCACCGAGCTGGGTGAGACGCGTGTATCGCATGGTCACCCTGTTGCCTGCACGCACAAGAAAAGGTGGTTCCTCATAGGGAAGGCTCGATGCGTGGTAGGTGAGTTCGGCTCGAACTCCGTATTCAGGCGCATTCACTGCGAGTCGATGTTCTTGCATTGGAACCACCACATCGATCGTGATGGGGCCGACGTGTGTGCACTTCATTCGGTCTTCATGTGCGCGTGCCGAAGCACGCACATTGATTTGTTCACCAGCCACAATGATGCTGAAAGCAGCATCCATCACGTGTCGATTGGGGTACAGACCCATGGCAGCAGCGAAGAACACACCTCCGTCCTTGGAATAACCGTTGTAGAAGTAGCGGTCGTAATGTCCAGGGTCGCCACCTTCTGTATGGGCGATGGGCTCGGAGGTTTGATGGATCGGATAGTCGTCAAACGAAGTGATCATGTATGTGACCGTAGTCATTTCGAAGGTCCCACCGTGAATGGGACGACTCATGCCTCAGCACATATCCTCGGCGTATGGCTCGTCTTTCTCCCACCACATATCGCGTTGTGACGGGCACGGCGTTTGGGTCCCTGTGCACCATTGTTCTCACCGGCGCATTGGTGCGATTGACAGGATCCGGACTCGGGTGTGTGGATTGGCCGCGTTGTTCGGAAAGCAAATTCATTGACGTATCGACGGGACACACATTCATTGAACAAGCCAACCGATTGTTCACAGGAGTTGTCTCTTTCAGCGTGATTGCAGCCGTTCTGCTGTCGCACCTCACTACACCAAAGCGCAAGGATCTCATATGGTTGTCCTGGTCCCTTGTCGCAGGAGTTGTGGCGCAGATAGTGATTGGTGGAGTTGTTGTGCTTACCGGTCTGAATCCGTTCGCCAACATGGCTCACTTCTTGGTGTCCTTGGTGTTGGTGACAGCCTCTTTTGTACTCATGCGGCGCGCTGGTAACACCACATCTACTTCCTATATACGAGCACTTCCATCACCGCTACTTCGGAACGTCTATGTGCTCTTGGTATTCGCTGTAGTCACGTTGGTGACTGGCACCGTGGTGACGGCGACAGGCCCGCACGCCGGCAACGAAGATGCCGTGAGGCTCGGCTTCTCATTGAGTTCTGTTGCGCGAATTCACAGCGTCTCCATGATCGTGACTCTGGGCGCGGTTATCTATGTGTTGGTGATGAGCCGGCGTGTCGCCAATGATGCGGCGATCGAAAGCACCCAAACCTTGCTCTTTGCCACTTTGCTGCAGGCTGCCATTGGCTATACCCAGTACTTCACGCATGTTCCAGCAGCATTGGTGGCCGCCCACATTGCTGGGGCACTGTTCTTCTATGTATCAGCGCTCAACATCATTGTTCAGCCGTCCACTTGATACTTTTCTGACATGAGCCAGTCAGACGAAGTCCTCCTTGAAATCACCGATCACATCGGCGTCATCACGCTGAACGCCCCGGGTCGAATGAACACCATTTCTTCTCGCATGCTTGACCAGTTGTCGGAGAAATTTCTGGAGGCAGACAAGAACCCTGCCGTACGTTGCATCATTCTCACTGGAGCGGGAAAGGCATTCTGCGCGGGACTGGACCTTGGCTCGCAGGCAGGCAAAACCGAAAAGCTCGGAGTCTTGGACGATACAAGTTCCAACATGAGCGAATTCGATCTTCGCAATGCGCCGCCCATTGTTCTGCACAACATCGATACTCCCGTTGTGTGTGCGTTGAATGGTGGCGCTGCCGGTTACGGCCTTGATATCGCGCTCGGATGCGACATTCGCATCGCAGCCGACAACGCAAAAATGGCTCCGGGTTTTGCCAAGCGTGGAATTCTTCCTGAAAGTGGCGGTACATGGTTGTTGCCTCGCATCGTTGGCTATGCCAAGGCAGCACAAATCGCATTCACCGGTCGCACACTGCCTGCAGACGAATGTTTGGAGTTGGGCCTGGTTAATTCAGTAGTGCCCGCCGATCAGCTCATGGACGCAGCTTTCGAACTTGCCGGAGAAATTGCTGGGAATGCACCTCTCGCCGTACGTGCCATCAAGCGAATGATGCGTGCCGCCGAAACAGAAACCTTCGAGCAAAACGTGCATCATGTGTTCCTGCAGTTGCTACCACTGTTTCGCACCAGCGACTTCAAGGAAGGCGTTGCATCGTTCATTGAGAAGCGCCCGCCGAACTTTACGGGTCGCTAGATGCGAGGGGCCGAAGCCTTGAGCAAACGGTCCAGCACAGCTACCCCCAGAGCGTCCTCACGGGGCTTGATTGCGAATACCACTGTTTCGCCTCGCAGGTCGCACTGTCGAAGCACGTGGTACATGTTCATTGCATATTCTTCTGAATCATAAAAAGACATGAGATGCCATTGCTGATTGGTCAGTCCGCGACTCATGGCAAGGGATTGTGCTTCGTCAGAACTTGAGACGATGATCAATTCTGCATTCGGTGCATAATGTGACAACAACATTCCTGGTGCTCGAGATTCACCGTTCACCAACGAAACAGTGAGTCCTGTGGCTTGCGAAATTTGTTGGGCCGAGATTCCACCTGGGCGCAAGATCGAGATCGATTCACCCACGCATTCAACGATCGTGGATTCAACTCCGATGGAGCATTGACCCCCATCCAGAATGCAATCCACCGTGTTTCCCAAATCGTGTGCCACATGTTCTGCAGTTGTCGGGCTCACCTTTCCAAAGCGATTGGCTGAAGGAGCCACCACCGCATCGTCCACTTCTCGCAACAACTGTTGTGTCACCGTGTGCGCTGGTACACGAAGTGCCACGGAGTCACGGCCTCCCGTCACCCAAACACCTATATGTTGGGTACGAGGCACGAGAAGTGTGAGTGGACCGGGCCAGAAGAGTTCAGCCAGTCGTTCGGCACTCTCGTTGAACTCGCCCCAATGTGAGGCGTCAGCATCGGGGGAGAGATGCGCTATGAGCGGGTGGTTTCGTGGGCGACCCTTGATGTCAAAGATGCGACCGACGGATTCCTCCAAATCTGCCCGAGCGGCAAGTCCGTACACGGTTTCTGTGGGCATGCCAATGACGCCTCCGCCATTGAGAATGCGGGCCGCTTCTTCGACGTTCGTTGTTATGTACCCGGCGTTTTTCATGCCATGAATTCGAGAATCTCGTCAATGAAAGCAAAAGAATCGGTAGTGGCGAAATGGTCGGTGTTCTTGAGCACCACCAGGCGGCCATTCGGAAATGCGTTGGCAAGCTGTTGTGACGGACCCGCAAAGTCTTTGTCGCCAATCACTACCAACACCTCATTCGTGATGTCGCCAAGTTGAGTGGGGTCCAGTGGCAGTGAAGGTCTCCGCTTCATTATTGCGGTGAGAGCGGCCAAGTCATTGTTCCCCGATTGTCCGTAGTGAGCAAAAGTCTGGGCGAAGGTGTCATTCTCAGGAGCACGACCCTCAAGTGCATCAACGATGCGCTTGTTGCCCTCGGGTGAGGACTCTTGAAACACCCCGTCGCCAATGCCTGCGAATATCACGCGACCAAACCGGTCGGGAGAAGCGACCAACGCTCGTAACGTGGTGAGAGCCCCCAACGAAAATCCCACCACGTCAATCTGCGGATACTCAGTGGGCAGATTCTGAAGGAGCCATTCGTGAAGATTCTCATATGCCTCCGGATCGTGCGGCTTGTCGCGTTCACCGTGGCCCAGCAAATTGAATCCCACCACCGAACGGCCGATGTCTTCGAGGAGGGCGTCGATTCCAGGCTTTTGCCACGTGTCGCGGAAGCTTCCGCCCCAGCCGTGAATAAGGACAACAGGATTTCGTTCCGAGCTAGCCATGTGAACACGGTAGTCTCGTAGCGCCCTATGCGCTTCTTACAAGAACCCCCGGCACACGACTTGACCTACAACGATGTGTTCATGGTCCCCAGCATGTCGACTGTGCAGTCCCGTCTCGATGTAGACCTTCGTACTCCCGACAACATCGGCACCAGTATCCCCATCGTGGTGGCCAACATGACTGCCGTTGCCGGACGTCGCATGGCAGAAACCGTGGCACGTCGTGGCGGATTGGTGGTTCTTCCGCAAGACATTCCTCTCGACATCATCTCGTCGGTCGTGTCACACGTGAAGTCACGCCACCATATTTTTGAGACACCTATCACCCTCGGCCCTGAAGACACCGTGGGAGAGGCTCTGAGCCTGATCCACAAGCGGGCTCATGGTGCCGTCATCATCGTGGACACCGAGAATCGCCCGTTGGGCATTTTCACCGAGCATGATGCCGCCGGTTACGACAGATTCAGCCAGTTGAAGAACGTGATGAATCACGACATGGTTCTCATTCGTGACAACTCGTCAGTGAACGACATCCATGACCAACTCACCGAACAACGTCTCTCTTTTGCGCCGGTTGTTGATGATTCGGGTTATCTGGTTGGCGCCATCACAAGAAAAGGTGCATTGCGCAGCACCATTTACACACCTGCGCTCAATGCGGACAAGCAGTTCCTGACATCGGTGGCAGTTGGCATCAATGCCGATCCTGCAGGTCGAGCACGAGCATTGGTGGAAATGGGAGTCGATGTATTGGTGATTGACACCGCCCATGGACATCAAGCCACCATGCTGAGGGCCATTGAAGCAGTGCGTAAGGCCGCTCCAAACACCACCATCGTTGCGGGCAATGTAGTCACGGCACAAGGCACCACTGATCTCATCAATGCGGGTGCCGACATCATCAAAGTAGGTGTTGGTCCCGGAGCAATGTGTACTACGCGCATGATGACCGGAGTCGGTCGACCTCAGTTCAGCGCCGTCCTGGAGAGCGCTGAGGCTGCACGTGGGCTTGGCAAGCACGTTTGGGCAGACGGTGGTGTTCGTTATCCACGCGATGTCGCCTTGGCTCTTGCCGCGGGAGCTGCGAGCGTCATGTTCGGTTCCTGGCTCGCAGGTACGTACGAATCTGCTGCAGATACGTTGCGAGACACAGAGGGTCGTTTGTACAAAGAGAGTTTTGGAATGGCGTCCAACCGCGCGGTTCGCAACCGTACGCGCACCGAATCTGCATTTGAGAGAGCCAAGAAGGAACTCTTTGAAGAGGGAATCAGCACTTCTCGTATGTATCTCGACGCTGCTCGACCAGGTGTCGAAGACATTCTCGACCAAATCGTGGCCGGTCTTCGTTCGTCCTGCACTTATGCAGGTTCATCGAATGTGAACGAATTTCACGAACGCGCCGTTGTGGGCGTGCAAAGTTCCGCAGGGTACGACGAAGGTCGTCCTCTCGGCACCAGTTGGTGACGATGACCGTCATTGCCATCGATGGTCCGGCTGGTGCCGGCAAATCCACGGTGGCCAAACAGGTGGCGCTCGCCACTGGTTTGCCGTATCTCGATACAGGCGCCATGTACCGCTGTGTTGCACACGCCGTGATGTCAAGTGGAGTGAACACCGTTGACGCCGAAGCCGTCGGAGAAATCGCTCGATCCGCTCGAATCGTGGTGGAGAGTGACCGTTCAGAACTGAATGGTGTGGATGTTTCACAAGTGATCCGTACGCCCGAGGTGTCGTCCGTGGTGAGCATCATTGCAGCTCATAGTCCCGTGAGAGACGCCATGCGACTACAGCAACGACGATGGATTGATATCCACGGTGGTGGGGTAGTGGAGGGTCGAGATATCGGAACCGTGGTCTTTCCTCGAGCAGATCTCAAGATTTTCCTCACTGCTTCACCAGAGGTGCGTGCCGAACGTCGCGTGTCTCAAACAGGAGGAGATGTCGCTCAGATTGCGGCCAACATCGCGGAACGCGATCGCATCGACTCCACCCGCGAGGATTCTCCGCTGCGTCCTGCAGACGATGCCATTCACGTGGATTCCAGTCGACGCACGATCGATGAGGTTGTGAACGAGATCGTGCATCATTTCAGGAACGTGAAAGGACACCAGGACAATGGCTGAAGTCAATACACATATGGCTGGTCAATCCGCGGCTAGTCGGGTGATGTACACCTTGATGCGAACATTGGTTGTTTCACTTGCGGTGGGCTATACACGCACGCGCGTCGTGGGCAAACACAACATTCCCAGCGAAGGCCCATTTCTGTTGTGCCCCATTCATCGATCAAACATTGACACACCATTGGCAGCGGCGGTCACGCGACGCCGATTGCGGTTCATGGGCAAGGATTCCTTGTGGAAAGTCAAACCCATCGGTTGGATTCTTTCAGCACTTGGTGCGTTTCCGGTAACGAGAGGAAGCGCCGATCGCGAAGCGCTGAAGCGATGCATCAACGTGTTGCAAGAGGGTGAGCCTCTCGTCCTGTTTCCAGAGGGCACACGTCAGTCGGGACCTCTCGTGCAACCACTGTTCGACGGCGCTGCGTATGTGGCAGTGAAAGCAGGTGTGCCCATCATTCCGGTTGGTATCGGCGGTTCTGAGGGCGTGATGCCGAAAGGTTCCAAGATGATCTACCCGCGCAAGTGTGTGGTGGTGGTGGGTGAGCCCATTCGAGCATCCCTTGACGAGGAGGGGCGAGTTCCTCGTTCCGCCGTAAAGGACATCACGGCGCAACTATCCGCAGACTTGCAGCGCTTGTACGACGAAGCACAGCGCCTCGCTGGTACACCGAATTCCTAGAACTACTTACGACTGTGCGAATGCGCTCATGAGCGCCACAAGAAATTCAGGATCGTCGGCTCCGCACATCTCTCGCGCAGAGTGCATGGATAGTTGGGGAACCCCAATGTCTATTGCCTCAATGCCCAATTGTGTGGAAGTGATGGGCCCGATGGTTGATCCACACGGCATGTTATTTCGCGACATGAACACCTGAAGTGGAACTTCGGAACGTTCTGCGACAGTTCGCAAGAACGCCACGCCCCGAGCAGAAGTTGCATAGCGTTGATTGCCGTTTAGTTTGAGTGCAGGACCAGCATTGGGTCTGGGTGCATGTCGAGGGTCGTGACGCTCTGCGTAGTTAGGGTGAACTGCGTGCGCATTGTCGGCAGACAAACACCACGAACGATTGCGCATATCGAACACCGCACCTTCGGAAAGACCATGGTCCCTGGCAAGGCACGTGAGAAGAGACGACAACAATGTGCCACCGGCTCCGGTGACACTTTCTGAACCCACTTCCTCGTGGTCGTTCAATACAACAACAACGGTGTGCTCGTGATCGTGAGTATTCACAAGTGCGCTGATTGCGGCCCAACACGACACTTGATTGTCCAATCGGCCACTCACCAGCATTGATTCATCCACTCCCAAAATGGTGGCTGGAGTGATGTCATACAAGTGCGCGTCGAATGCGGCAACTGATTGTGCTCCCGAGACTTCTGCAATCCATTCCTCGAAAATGGGTGCGCGAACTCCCCAAATGGGAGTGGTGTGCTGGTGTTTATCGAGAAGTAGACCTCGTTCGTTGATTTCTCGGTCGAGATGTATGGCCAATTGAGGAACTCGAGCTAACGCCTCATTGACATTGAAAAGGTGCACTTCACCGTTGTGGTCAATAACACGCCCAGCGATTCCGAGGTCGCGATCCAACCAGGAGTTCAGCAACACTCCTCCGTACATCTCAACACCCAACTGTGCCCAGCCGAATTGAGAAATGTCAGGCCGAGCCTGAATTCGAAGATTGGGTGAATCGGTATGTGCACCAATGATGCGCAGTGCTCCATGCTTGGAACCTTGTCGCCAAGCAACAATGGATCCATCTCTTATGAAATAACCTGCACGGGTCACTTCGTGAGTGAAGCCATGTTGCTGAACGAAACCAGATTCGTGCAGCAGTTGTCGTGTGGTCTCCACCACATGAAAAGGAGTGGGGGAAACATCCAGCCACTCGATGAGCGATTCCGTGTTGGAGTCAGCCATTGAACAGACCAATCGGGAGACCAGTACCGCGCAAGTGGCTAGTTTCATTCACGGACAGGATGCTCCGATGTCCCGCACTGGAGGCAGCCACTCGATGGATGGATGTGTAGTTCGGATAGAAGAATTGCCCCTTGTTGGAAGGCAGGTCAAGAACACGTGCGAGATAGGAATTGATGACTCCGCCATGACACGTGACCACCACGCGCCCACCACGATTTTCATTGATGATCTTCTCTAACGATTCGAAGACACGCTCATTGAACTCTGTGGGGTCTTCGTGAAGGCCGAATCCACCTTCCATCAGTTCCTTCCAACGGGGATCGTTGTTGGCTTTGAGTTCCTCCACCGGAATGTATTCATTCGAATGTTGGTCGAACTCGGCGACACCGTCGACGATCACTGTTGTCATTGACTTAATGGTCGCCAAAGGTTCTGCCGTTTGCACTGCACGTTTCATGGGGCTGCTGTAAATGGCATCTATGTGCTCGAGAGCCATGTAATTGGCGAAGTGTTGTGCCTGCGCAAGACCATCCACCGACAACTCGGGGTCGGCGGCACCTTCGGTTACTTCGCGACGAATAGGCAGAGCGTGACGTACAAGTATTAATTCCACTGATATGAGATGATAAAGAAATGTCTGGTGCCTCCTCGCATTCATCGATGTCTGGGGGCATCACACTCGATATTTCCGGCCCCAATAGCGAAATATCTGTGATTTTGGTGCACGGTACTCTCGACCGCGCCGCGGGCATGGCGCGTCTGGCACGAGAGATTCATGGTTCCGTGCGCACCATTCGCTACGACCGTCGAGGGTATGCACGCTCGAATGACCTGCAGCCGCCTTTCACGGTTCAACAGCACATCGATGACCTCATATCCATCATCGGAGAGAAACGAGTGGTACTCATTGGTCATAGCTTTGGTGGAAATGTGGCACTTGGGGCCGCACAGGCACTTCCGCAGCAAGTGTTGGGACTCAGTACTTATGAAACTCCGCTGTCGTGGATGTCCTGGTGGTCCGGGCAATCCGCCGGTGCAGCAGCAATTGCTTCTCGTGCGGATGAAGCCGCCGAAAACTTCATGATTCGGCTCATTGGACATCGCCGATGGGAGGCATTGCCCGACAAGACCAAGGCGGATCGTCGAAAAGAAGGCCCCACACTCACTGCCGAACTCTCAAGTTTGCGGGAGGGACCTCCATGGGACCCCACCAAGATTCAATGTCAAGTTCTCGCAGGTGTTGGTACCAAGGCTTCGGAACACCATCGACGAGGTGCTGAGTGGATTGCAGAACATATTCCGCATGCTCAATTGCAGGTACTGGAGGGAGCGGGCCACGGGGCGCCTGTGAGCCACGCACAACTCTTTACACATCTGCTGATTCGCCCGCATCTGGAGCGACTGGGCATTACTTCGTAGGGTTGTCCACTTTGATATTCACGTCTTGACCAAAGAAAGTGCACGTGGTGTTGATGGTGGCCGACGATGTGGCCTGTGCCTTCACCTTGTCGGCGCAGTCCGTGATGGAAGCTCGTTGGGTGTATCCGCCAGCTGCGATGGCCAGGAAGAACACCAGGGAAATGATCTTGCCAACGATGTTTTTGATGACCATCATCATGATGAGCGCCAGCACTAGAGATGCTCCTGAAAGCCCTAAAGCAATGGTTTGCAGTGTTTTTACATCGGTAATCGCGAAGATCTCAGCCATGGAGACACCATAGATGCCCAAATACCCCTAGCGTTGACACCATGTCTGGCCAGGAATTTACTGTTGCCATCCTTATTGGCGGAGACAGCTCCCGCATGGGTGCCGATAAGGCAACTCTCCTTGTTGACGGTGTTGCGATGGCAGAACGTGTCAGCAAAGCAGCGCACGATGCAGGAGCCTCCGAAGTGCTCCTTGTGGGGGGCACTCAGAAGCGCGCGTCGGGCATTACTGGTCAGTGGAAGAAGGATTTGTACGCCGGAGAGGGTCCGCTTGGAGGAGTCATCACTGCTCTCAAAAGTGCATCTCATGATTCTGTTGTCGTGCTGTCGTGCGACATGCCCTATATCACCTCGGCAGTCATTGCCAGTTTGGTTCCGCCTCTCTCCGAAGCACAAGCAACGGTTGGTCGCACGGATCGTCTCAACTGGATGTGCTCTGCATGGTCAAAGAGCGAATGTCTGCAATCTCTACAATCCGTTTGGAAGCGAAACGAGCGAGCCATTCATCGAGCAGCTGTTCTCCTCGATGTCGTTGAGGTGCCGGTACCGGCAGTTGCGGTTCGCAACATCAACACCCCAGAGGACCTCGCAGAAGACACCGACCCCACTAACATCTGAAACGTGTCAACTTCAGAAATAACAGTGAATGAGCTTGCGGCTCTCGGGGAAGTCCTTGTGATCGATGTGCGTGAAGTGGATGAGTACGTTGAGGGCCATGTTCCGGGCGCTATCAATCTGCCGTCCAGCAGTTTGAACGAAACGTTTCATGAAATCCCCACGGCAGACACCATTTATTTCGTTTGCCATGGTGGCGGTCGAAGTGGTCGTGCATGCGAATTTCTCTCGCACCTTCCCGAATTCGCCGACCGTCATCTGGTGAACGTTCGTGGTGGCACCAGTGGATGGATCATCGAAGGGCACAAGGTCGTTACTGGTGACCAACCGAACTGACGTCCACCACGAGTGGATCGACTCGAATTCGGCACTGCAAAGTTTTGTTTCCTATGCCTTGGGGCATGACCGCTACTTTCTGGACACGGAATTCCACCGAGAAAAGACCTACTTCCCGCAACTTGCATTGGTGCAAATTGCTGTCGGAGACAGAATTGGTCTTATCGATCCATTGAGTGTGGACACTTCAATGATGCGTCCTCTGCTGGAAGGTCCAGGATTGTGCATTCTTCACGCTGCGCAACAGGACCTGGATGTGTTGGCCCAAAGTTGCGGCTTCATCCCGCATCGAATTCTGGACACTCAACTATGCGCCGGTTTTGTTGGATACACGCAGCCCTCGCTCGCGTCACTTCTGCAGTCGTATCTCAAAATCACAGTACCCAAAGGTGACCGTCTCACCGACTGGCTTAGGCGACCCCTGACGAATGATCAGCTCACGTATGCCGCATCCGATGTGGCCTACCTTGAGCAACTTTCACAACTCATCTTCGATGAGTTGGAAAAACTGGGACGCATGCAGTGGGCTGTCGATGCTTGTGAGGAATTGCGCACTCGACCAACCGGTCCGAATGCACCACACGATGCTTGGCTGCGCGTAAAGGATGTTCGAACACTGAAAGGACGATCCCGTTGGGTGGCACGCCATGTCGCGCAATGGCGAGAGGAGCGAGCTATGGATCTCGATCTTCCACCTCGTCATGTTCTCTCCGACATTGCGGTGCTCGGCATTGCACAGAAGGCACCTCGAACCGCCGAGGATCTTTTGCAAACCAGGGGAGTGGACAATCGACATGCCACTGGCCATCAGGGAAAAGCATTACTGGAGGCAATTCAGGCCGGGGTACGCGAGGCTCAAACGGGTGACCTCCATTTCCCATCCAGCGACACAGAAGACGTGGACAAGTCGCTTCGACCTGCTGTGACGCTCGTCTCAGCATGGGTCACTGAACTTGCGCGCCAGAGCAGTTTGGACGCCGGCCTCTTGGGCACACGCAAAGACATTCTTGACTTGTTGGGTGGATCTGCGAATGCTCGATTGGGCCAAGGATGGCGAGCAGACATCGTGGGCCGAGATATCGAGGACCTCGTTGCAGGGCGCAAGGCACTCACTTTCTCGGTCAAGAACGGCACAAACGGGCTCAAATTGATTGACGTTCCGAACGAATAGCGCAATTACCGCTATTCCGCATGGGTGCCATGTATCCTATTTCGGACTATCCCTACGGCATTCGTGCCACACAATGTTCGGAGTACGACCATGAAAAAGGGTCGACATCGCCGCTTTGAAGAGGCGCGCAAACTGAAGCAAGCTGGCCCTAGCGCCGCAGACCTTGGTTTCGGCGACTCTTCTCGCAACAACTCACATGACGACGACGACGAATACGCGGCCATTGCCGAACGTTACGCCGACCTCTTCGACGAAGACGACGAAGATTCTGACGAATCCTCCGACGCCGAATAATCAGCCGACTTTCGGCTACAACACACAGAAAACCCCCAATGACTCTTCTCCGTAATGTCGCCATGGTCGCTCACGTTGACCATGGCAAGACCACTCTTGTTGACACCCTTCTCAAAACCACCGGTGCTTTTGCTGCACACCAGCAGGTGGTGGATCGCGTCATGGACAGTGATGCTCAAGAGCGCGAGCGAGGCATCACCATCTTGGCCAAGGCCGCACGCATCACGTTCGGGGGCGTTCTCATCAACTTGGTGGACACCCCTGGTCACGCCGACTTCGGCGGTGAAGTGGAACGCGCTCTTGCGCTTGTGGACGGCATCGTGTTGCTGGTGGATGCTGCAGAAGGCCCACTTCCTCAAACGCGCTACGTGTTGTCCAAGGCACTTGGTAGAGGTCTTCCCGTGATCCTCGTCATCAACAAGGTGGATCGCCAAGATGCTCGCCCGGCTGAGGTTTTGGAGGAAGTGGAACAACTCTTCCTCGATATCGCCAATTCGGATGACCAATTGGCCTTCCCGGTCATCTCAGCGGTGGCCCGTGAAGGTCGCGCAATGATGGGCATCGGCATGCCTGATGCGGATGCCGACCTTTCTTGTTTGTTGGAAACAATCATCGCCACGGTTCCACAACCACAGGTTGATGCAACTGGTCCACTCACGGCTTTGGTCACCAACCTTGACGCGTCCGATTACCTGGGTCGACTCGCCATCGGGCGAGTACACAGCGGCACGATGAAAAAAGGTGACACCGTTGCACTGTGGGGTAAAGACACCGACGGCAACCCTTTGAAGCGCCGCATTGCACAACTCAGCGTCTTCGACGGCATTGGTCGCACCGAAGTGGAGCAAATTGAGGCAGGCGACTTGTTCGTGTTGGCCGGAATTCCTGAAGTGGAGGTGGGTGACACCATTTCCTCAGTTGATGTCACCACACCCTTGCCCCGCTTGGAAGTGGACGAACCAGTTATTCGAATGAGTTTCGGAGTCAACACCTCTCCCTTTGCCGGTCGCGAGGGCAAATTCGTGACCAGTCGTCACCTGCGAGATCGCTTGAACAAGGAGATTCTCGGCAATGTCTCCATCAAGATTTCCGACACCGACTCTCCCGATGTCACGGCTGTGGCTGGTCGAGGCGAATTGCAGTTGGCTGTACTCATTGAAAACATGCGCCGCGAGGGCTATGAACTTCAGGTGAGCCGACCAGAAGTCATCACCAAGGAAATCAACGGCAAGAAGCACGAACCATTGGAGTCGGGTACCTGCGACGTCCCTGATGAATATGTGGGTGCTATCACACAAGAGTTGGCTCCCCGAAAAGGTCGAGTCACCGATCTGCGCCCAGGGGACCCGGGCCGTACCATCGTGTCATTCGAGGCTCCTTCGCGTGGACTCATTGGTTTCCGATCCACACTCATGACATCCACTCGCGGCACTGCGTTGTTGAACCAAACTCATGCTGGTTGGACACCATGGGCAGGAGAGTTACCGCACCGTCTAGGTGGCGCCATGATTGCTGCAGGAATGGGAAGCACAACTGCGTATGCGCTTGACACCTTGCAGATGCGCGGAACCCTCTTCGTTCACCCTCAGACCGAGGTGTACGAAGGCATGGTCGTGGGCGAAGGTGCTCGTGGCGAAGAGATGGTGGTGAACTGTGTTCGCGCGAAGGAAAAGAACAACATTCGTACTCACAGCCACGACGACGGCATCAAGTTGGCGGCACCTGTCGAGCACACGCTTGAGTCGGCAATCGAATGGATTGGCGACGATGAATTGGTGGAAGTAACGCCGAAGAATATTCGTATTCGCAAGCGTGCACTCACACTTGAAGACCGCAAGCGCGCCAACAAAAAGGGTTGATTACGTCGCGACAAAATGTCGCAACGTAACTGCTACTTCTTCTTCTTGATGGAAGGGTGGGGCAGTGGGACCGCAGTGGGGCGATTCAACAACTTCACCATTGTGTTGTATGACTCTTCACCCATCAATTCGGTGAGCTCGTCCTTGAAGAATGTGTAGGCGGGATCCTTCCCTACGAACGCATCTGCGGAATCTGTGCACCACCAGTGGAAATCATCGCCGCCATCACCCCAATCTCGGCGCTTCCATTCGCGAATAGTGGACACGACGTAGCCACCATCTTCAATGTGCTCTTCGAGACGAATAGGTACTTGCCAACACACATCAGGCTTCCAGTCCATATGACGTTCACCGGCTTCAACAGCTGCAATGTGGAATGCACAGCCAGTGCCGCCTTCAAACCCAGGAGGATTATGGAAGATGCAAGCACCATTCACTACTCGTGTCTTTGATTCACCATCTTTGTTGGTAGTGAACCAACCCTTGTCCTTGGCCTTGTCCTTATGTTTCCAATGCTTCGCCTTGAGACGCTTCACCGACTTGGTGACGGACTTGAGATCTTTCTCATCAAGGAAGTGTGCACCAAACGAGCAGCACCCTTGCATGAGTTCTGGTGTGGGGTCATCGTGAACGCCCTGACAACCTTCGCCGTAAATGCACTTGAAGTTGGAGCGCAAGAACGTGGCGTCAATCATCCAAGTACGCAGTTCTTTCGAATCTTCGAAACTGATCCATTCATGGGGCTGGTCTTCTCTAAGCACGAGTAGATACGCTACGCCATCTCGGCATATGAATGTGTCCATGGGCAACGATGTGCCAAAGTATTCACCGCTTCGTTACCTGGAGGGAACATGGACCAAATTGATGTCATCACCGACAAACTCCAGAACATTTCTGAAGAACTAAACGACCTTGCCATGTTGATTCTCTCTGAAGCGATTGCCAATAGCGAGCGCGAGCGTCCCGCTATGGAGAAAAAGGTAAGCCAGGCTCGGCGTGCTGTGGAGAAAGCAATTCAGCACCTCTCAGCAACTAGTACTGATTGATGCAGTCAATGAGAGGTCGAAGGTCTGCAAACCCCTTGCCCTTGTAATCCAGACTCAGTCGATTCATCTGTACATTGTCGCCTTCATGGATCTCGATATCAGTGGCTCCACTCTGAGTGATGGTGCCGTCTTGGGAGAGATAGCCAAATGTATTGTTCATCTCATTGAGGTGTTCTGCAGGAATCGGTCTCTGCGTGCGAATGAACAACTTGTTGTCGATGAATCGAATGGAATGATAATTCGCGTAAAAACCGGTGATGATGTTCACGGCCTCGTGGATGTTGTCAGTAATGCTGTACAACGAGGTGTCGGAGTCAGAGATGAGTCCGTGCCTCAGAAGCAAGGGTTCCATGGTCTTCATGAGTGGAGTCCAGAACGGATCTCCCGCCACCTCCAACATCACAATGGGAACAGGTACCGATTTTGCGGTCTGTGCCAACGTGAGCAATTCAAACGTTTCATCAAGGGTCCCGAAGCCGCCGGGCAAACACAGGAATGCGTGCGATTCCTTCACCAGCATGAGTTTTCTCGTGAAGAAATAGCGCATGCTCACATACTTCTCATCACCAGCAATCACTGAGTTGGCACCCGTTTCAAATGGGAGACGAATGGAGACACCAATCGACTTTTCTCGTCCGGCACCCAGCATGCCGGCTTCCATGATTCCTGGTCCAGCGCCGGTGACCACCATGAAGCCGGCATCTGCCAATTCTTTTGCCGTTTGTGCAGTGGTGGCGTAAATGGGATTCTCGGGCGTCGTTCGGGCGGAACCAAAAATGGTGACCTTAGGAACATCCCGAAAGGGCGCGAACATATCGAATGCCCTGGACATTTCATCGATGGCCGATGATGCAATCTTGATATCGAGCGATGAAGCGTCACCTTCCAACAGATCGCCAGATGCCGTGAGGAGCCGTACAAGGTGGCGCAATTCGGATGGCGAACGATGAGTGACTGCAAACAAGTTCGTGAGTCGACCTAATGCAGAAGTGGGGTCGACTTTGGGTGACATGACCTAGACGACCTCGCCTGCTTTTACTCGCAATGCTTCCAACAATTCATTGAAACTGGCAATGAAGGAAGCGACGCCATCGCTCTCTAGTTGAATTGCAATTGCAGCGACATCTATGCCAAAGGATTTCAAGGCATCCCATTGCTGGGCCGCGACATCCACTGACGCGTCAATGGTTCGAGCAACTCTGCCGTGGTCCGCGAAGGCGTGCAATGTCGCTTCGGGGATTGTGTTCACCGTTCGTGGTCCGATGAGTTCATCCACATACAACGTGTCCGGATACGCGGGATTCTTGGTGGATGTGGACGCCCACAATGGTCGCTGCACCTGTGCGCCTGCAGCTTCCAATGCCTGCCAGCGATGGCCAGAAAACTTGTCAGTGAACATGCGATAGGCAAGACGTGCTTGATTGATGGCTGATTTACCCTTCAATTCGATGGCCTCAGCAGTGCCAAGGGCATCAAGCTGCTTGTCAATCTCATTGTCGACACGACTGATGAAGAAGCTGGCCACACTAGATATGCCCGACACAGGAAGTCCCTGTGTGGCGCGATCTTCCAGTCCGCTGATGTACGCCTCCATCACATCGCCATAACGCTCGAGACTAAAGATGAGGGTGACGTTGACGTTGCGACCTTCAGCAATCATGTGGCGAATGGCAGGCAAGCCTTCCTCCGTGGCAGGAATTTTGATCATCACATTGGGTTTGTCGATGCGTTCGTGCAATGCGCGCGCGGCGTTGAGGGTGCCGTCGCCATCACGGGCAAGGGACGGATCAACTTCCACACTGACGAAACCGTCAGTACCGGACGATTCGTGGTACAAATCCTCAAACAGTGCGAGTGCTGCGTTGATGTCGGAAATCACCAGGTCCCAGTAGGCGTTCTCTGGCGAGATGCCGTTCTTGATGAGTTCAACGAATTGCGCGTCGTAATCGTTCGACCCCTGAATGGCCTTCTGAAAGATGGTGGGGTTCGAAGTTAGCCCTCGCACACCGTCCGCTATCAATTGCTTCAATGTCCCGTTTGTTATGTAACTGCGCTGCAAGTTGTCGAGCCATGGACTTTGGTCTTGCTCGGCTGAAAGCTGGCGCAGCGTGTTGCTCATTGGCCGATCGCTGCCTTTGTGGTGGCGACAACGTTGTCTACATTGATGCCCAACTTGTCCATCACAACATTGCCTGGGGCACTCGCCCCGAATCGATCAATGCCAACACTGTGGGTGGCATACGTCGCCCAACCGAAGGTGGTGCCAGCTTCCACGCTGATTCGCGGCAATGAGGATGGCAACACTGCTTCACGTTCCTCTACCGATAGTGCCGCGAAACGTTCCCACGAAGGCATGGAAACAACGTTCACGTTGATGCCTTCTGAAGAAAGCTTCTTCGCAGCATCAACCGCTACGCCCACCTCACTACCCGTACCGATGATGGTGGCGACGGGCGAAGAGCTGGTGTGGATGACAGCGGCCCCAGGATGGACAGCTTCACCGTGAGTGAGTGATGGAACGTTTTGACGGGACAAGATGATTGCAGTGGGTCCATCGTGGGTCACGGCCGCCAACCAAGCGTGCGCTGTCTCGTTGGGGTCTGCCGGACGAATGACCTGCAATCCGGGAATGGCACGCAACGAGGCGAGATGTTCAATGGGTTGATGGGTGGGTCCATCTTCTCCAACACCCACGGAGTCGTGGCTGAACACGAAGACACATCGGGCCTTTGAGAGTGCAGCAAGACGAATAGAAGGACGCATGTAGTCGGCGAACACGAAGAAGGTGCCGCCAACAGGTATCACGCCGCCATGCAACGCCATACCGACCATTGCTGCACCCATTGCATGTTCACGAATGCCGTAGTACACCTGCTTGCCGGAACGGTTGGAAGCAGAGAAACCAGATGTTGCGGGCAATTTGGCACCCGTGTTGCCCGTTAGGTCGGCAGCTCCAGCGAGAACATTGGGAACCGAATCCGCGGTTGCTTCCAACACCTTCTGAAATGCTTGTCGCGTTGCCAAGTTGGTGGATTCATCAAATACGGGAAGCGAGGCTTTAATCGAAGCGGCATCGAGAATTCCGCTTGACTCCACGGTTGCACGCGCTGAGGTGTTTGCCTCAGAATTCCACTGTTTCACTGCCTCAGCGGCGCGTGCTGTGGCATGTTCACGATAAGCCGACACCAATTGTTCTGGCGCCCAGAATGGTTCATCAGGAATTCCCATGACCTTCTTGGTGGACGACACCAGGTCAGCGGTGAACGGATTGCCGTGCGCTTCGTGTTTGTCGGTGAGCTCGGGAGACGGGAAACCGATGTGAGTACGCAACACCACCAAGGTGGGTGCACCAATGTGAGCACGTGCCGCATTCAGTGCAGATTCAATGGCGTCGCAATCTTCAGCCACTTCGCCGGCTTCAATCACGTTCCAGCCGTAGGAACGGAAACGTGCAGGCACATCGTCCGTACAGGTGAGGTCGGTCGAGCCATCGATAGTGATCCTGTTGTCGTCGAAAATGGCAACTAGATGGTCAAGTTTCAAGTGACCAGCAAGAGAAGCGGATTCATGACTGATGCCTTCCATCAAACATCCGTCGCCGACAATCACATACGTGTTGTGCTCAATGGTCTCGGGTCCGTGCAATTCACGAAGGTGCGCCTCTGCGATTGCCATACCCACTGCGTTTGCGAATCCTTGACCTAATGGACCAGTTGTGACTTCAACGCCTGCGGTATGACCTACTTCTGGGTGACCAGGAGTAGCAGAGTCCCATTGACGGAACGACTTGAGATCATCAAGTGTGAGTCCATATCCGTTGAGATACAACATGGCGTATTGAAGGATTGATGCATGGCCATTCGAAAGAATGATGCGATCGCGATTCACCCATTGAGGATTCGAAGGATCGTGCTTCATCACGCGGCTATAGAGAACGTGTGCGAGTGGGGCAAGTGACATCGCCGTTCCCTGGTGACCACTCTTGGCGGCCAGTGGCGCATCCATTGCAATTCCTCGGATGAGGGCGATGGCTTGCTGATCTTGCTGGGAACTTAGTTTGCTAGGCACATTCCGATGGTAATCGCCGCCAGGTCTTCACAACGGAAAGTGACGCGTCCAAAGCCACCACATCTGCACTTTTTCCGACGGTGATGTGTCCGGCATCGCTCAGGCCCACCACGGAGGCCGGGGCAGAAGTTGCAGCTCGAAGCGCTGACTGCAACGGAACTCCCGCAGTGCGTACCGTATTGGCAACGCATTGAGCCAAGGTGCTGCTGGAGCCGGCCAGCGTGCCGTTGGGCAGTCGAGGGGCACCGTTCTCTACGTGCACATGTCGCGCGGTTGCCCATTCTGATTGCCATGCAATTGAATCTGACACCAGCACGATTGACCCATCGGGTTTCGCACGAAACGCAAGGGCTACCGCAGCAGGGGAGCAATGCACCATGTCGGCAATGAGACCAGCCACAACAGCATCGGATGTCAGGGCCATGAGCGCCAAGCCATCTTCTCGATGATGCACACCGCTCATGCCGTTGAACAAATGGGTCACCATACGCGCTCCTGCCAACAGACCTGCATTGAACTGGTCGTAGGTGGGTTGTGAGTGGCCCAGGGAAACACAGATGTTCTTGTCATGCAGAACCCGAATTGCCTCGGGAGCATGTTCCTGTTCTGCCGCAAGAGTGACCAGTCGTACTGATTCGGGGAGTTGTTGTAGCCACGCATTATCGACGGGCACGATCCATTTCGGATTATGCGCGCCTGGAGCTTTTCCGAGAAACGGGCCTTCCACATGTACGCCAGCAAAGCCGTTGATTCTGTGCGAAATCCATGAGTCATGAAGAGATTGAAGTGACGAACTCAATTGCTGAAGCGGCGCAGTCACAATGGTGCCCAACCAGCTGGTCGTGCCGAGTTGTGCCAGCCGTTCATCCAATGCGATCAGGTCATCTGTATCGCATACAGAAACATCCCAGGATTCGTAACCGTTCATTTGAACGTCCACAAAACCAGGGGAGATCAGATAGAAATCACCCGGTGTACGGATGTCTTCAATGGCACCAACCACGGCACCATCCATCACTATTCGAGATGGACCGTGGAGACGAGTTCCGTCAAAGAAATTGCTACACGTGATCTCATTGGTCACGTTGTCACCGTATCTGGATTACGACACCGATGCTTTGGCCGAAGGTGTGAGTCGAATGTCGTCAAATCGCAAGGACGCAAGCTTCAAGATGGAGAGCGTCCTAATGACCCACCAACCCGGGTCGATCTGGCTGCGCTTATGCGACAAACGGGGAGACGAGGGAGCCGCATGGTGGTTGTTGTGGAGACCTTCGCCCATGGTGCAAAAAGCAAGCCATTGCAGATTGGTGGCTCCGTTGTCGTACGGGCGACGACCAAAGTGATGACCCATTGCATTCACGGCGGCATTGCCAGCAAGGTATGCGTTTGCGTGGATGAACGCAGCCAAGAGACCAGTAATGGGTCCAAACACCACCACCAAGATGCCGATACCAATCAACAATCCAGTTTTGTTATGACCAAAAAACGCGCGATCCCAGTTGTCGTCTGGCAAATCCTTTGCGTACTTCGAAATGAGTTCAGGGTCAGAGAGCGCAGCGCGGTACATGGCAACGTTCTTGATCTGAACGTGTTGCCAACTGGTGAGGATGGGCGAGTGCGGGTCGCCCTCATGGTCCGTGAACGCGTGGTGTTTGCGATGCACCGCCACCCACTCCTTGGGCTTTATTCCCGTTGTGAGCCACAACACCAGACGGAATACCCACGCAACGACAGGGTGAACGGTGAGAGCCCTATGGCTGAGCCCACGATGGAGATACACCGTGGTACATGTATTGGCCATCGTGGTGACGACAGCAGCTGCAATAAGGGCCGTGAGAATTGTGCTCATGGGTCAACCCTACATCACTACCTACCAGTAGGTAGGCAAATGAGACGGTAGTTTGTCACTCGTGACCGATGCTCCAGACCCGCAGAGATCCACGCGGGATCAAATTCTTGATGAGGCACTGAAGTGTTTTGCCGAGCGTGGATATGACGGCACCTCTCTCAACGACATTGCCGCCGGGGTAGGCATTCGACGTCCCAGCCTGTTGCACCATTTCCCGAGCAAGGAATCTCTGTACGAGGACTTGTTCGAACGTCTGCTCTCTGATTGGATGCAACGCCTGGAAGCATCCATTGCATCTCCCGTTTCGGGTTGGGACAAGGCGGAACTCGTCCTTCGCGCTGGATTCGCATTGTTCGCAGACACGCCTGACTATGTGCGCATCATGCGGCGCGAGGCTCTAGATGGTGGTGGACATTTGGGTATCGACCTCTCCGCCGTCTTGAAACCATTGTTCGATTCAGCCGTGGTGTATTTCGACGAACAAATGCGCAACGGTACGTTCCGCACACATGATTCACGACACTTGTTGATCACCGGGTACGGAGCAATCCTCACGTATTTCTCCGATGCACCGTTCATTGATGAACTTCTGGAGGACAAAGCACTCACTGCGCAGAATGTGCATGATCACTGCGAACATGTCATTGGTTTTTTTCGCGCCGCTTTGTTGAACTAGTCACGTTGGACTAACAGGTCAGTTTCCACCGTGGTCTACGGTGTGCCCATGGCAACCTTTCAACACGACGGACGAACCATTGGCTATTCCATTCACGGAGAAGGGCCGGCCATCCTCGCGTTTCACGGGACTACTCAGGCTGGTAACGCGTGGGATCAAGTTCGCGACTTGTGTACAGAACCCCGAACCTGGGTGTCGTTTGAATTTCCAGGATCAGGGGAGTCTTCAATGCCATCTGCTCCCATCGAACTGACCGAGATGGTGGGTGATGCACTTGCACTCATGACACACCTCGGTCATGAAACGTTCCACGTGGTGGGATATTCATTGGGTGCAGTCACCGCATTGCAAACAGCCGCGACAAGTTCGCGCGTATTGTCGGTGACGTCATTGTGTGGCTGGTCGCAGTCAGATGCACGTATGCGAATCACTTTTGACCTGTGGCGCCGTCTCATCGCCATCAGCCCGGAGTTGTTCATGCGATATGCACTTGCCGATGGATACACCGTTAATACGTTGTCTGTTCTGGAGCCGATGGTGGACGGAGCCGTGGCCATGGCGGCCAGCACCGTGCAGCCAGGTTCCGATGCCCACCTCGATCTTGATATTCGTGTCGACATTGAAGATCAGTTGAGCAAGATTTCCTGTCCGTGTCTCGTGATCGGAGGCTTGGAAGATAGGTGG
Source organism: Ilumatobacteraceae bacterium (assembly GCA_023254135.1). Classification (GTDB taxonomy): domain Bacteria; phylum Actinomycetota; class Acidimicrobiia; order Acidimicrobiales; family Ilumatobacteraceae; genus UBA2093. The sequence continues at coordinate 58,174 of JALQYL010000001.1, forward strand.
GTTGACATCTCTAAATCGCGCCATCTTGCTGCCACCATCAAGGGAGCCACGTTGGTGGAGATGCCTGCTGGACACCTTGTCATTGGCGAAATGGCAGGTGACATTGCCCAGCACATCATCTCCCATACGGGCTAGAACAGATTTGACTGGCAACGATGCCAGGAGTGCCGCTCGGTGACTACCGTGTATAGCCGTGTCTACTTCTAGTTCTTCCACCACGCTTTCCGAATCCTCGTCGAAGGAATTGCTGGCCGCTTATGGCGTTCCCTTTGCGCCCGAGAGAAAAGTGGCAACAGCTGAACAAGCAGCGAAAGCTGCAGCCGATCTCGGTTTCCCCGTGGTGGTGAAACTGGGTGGAGACAAGATTGCACACAAGACCGAACGCGGGCTCGTTCGCTTGCGTCTCAGTGATGCCGCATCGGTGTCCGAAGCAGCCTCGCAATTGTTGGCCGCCGCCACACCCGCCGATGGCGACGTGCACCTACTAGTTGCACCCATGATTGCTGGAACGCGTGAATTGATTGCCGGTGTATTGGTTGATGCACAATTCGGCCCCACGGTGATGCTCGGTATCGGCGGCATCATGGCTGAGGTCATCGCAGATGTGCAATTCCGCCCAGCGCCTCTCACACGAGATGGTGCGCTCGGAATGGTGCAATCACTGCGCATGCAGGGCCTACTCGAAGACTTCCGTGGTGAAGCGGCTGTCAATGTTGACCAAGTGGTTGATTGCCTCGTGGGGCTTTCGCGAGTTGCCGTCGAGCGTCAGGACATTGTGTCCGTTGACGTGAATCCTCTTATTGTTCGGGCGAACGGCGACATAGTGGCCGTTGATGCATTGGTTGAGCTAGGCGAACGTGTCACCAACTCGTCATCTGCGCGACAGAAATACACCGATGCTCAATTCCGCGCACTTTTCGAGCCAAAAGGTGTCCTTGTGACGGGCGCATCAACACACCCTGGAAAGTTTGGCTTCGTGTCCTTGCACAACATTCTCGCCAGTGGATACGCCGGAGGCGTCTATGGCACAAACCTGCAGGGAGAAGAAGTCCTCGGCATCAAAACTGTTGCCGACATTGCGGCACTACCTGACAATGCCATTGATTTGGTCTTCGTGTGCACTCCAGCATCTGCTAATCCCGACTTGTTGCGAGCATGCGCAGCCAAGGGCGTACGTGCGGCATTCCTCACATCCGCCGGATACGGAGAGGCTGGCGATGAAGGACGAAAGTTGGAGGCAGAGCTCGTGGCTTTGGCCGATGAGTTGGGCATCTTGCTCGCTGGACCCAATGGTCAGGGTGTCGTATCCACTCCCGCCAAATTGTGCGCACAAATTGTTGCACCCAATCCTCCAGCAGGTGCCATTGCAGTGGCTAGCCAGAGCGGCAACTTTGTTTCCAGTTTCATGAACTATGCACGGTCTGCCGGTGTCGGAATTAGCCGCGCTGTGTCGGCTGGTAACGCAGCTGCACTTGGCGTTGCCGACCTTATTGAGTGGTACGCCACCGACCAAGCAACACGTGTGTCATTGGCGTATGTGGAAGGCATCCACGACGGAGCGGGCCTCATGTCGCGCCTTGGTGAAGTGACGAAGACCAAGCCAGTTGTTCTCGTGAAGGGTGGCGCAACCGACAAGGGTGCGCGTGCTGCCGCGAGCCACACGGGAGCACTTGCGGCGAACGATTCCATCTTTGACGGAGCGTGCAAGGCGGCAGGCATCTCGCGCGCAGTCACGGTGGAAGAGGCATACGAAGCAGCTGCAACTTTCGCTACACAACCACTGCCCAAGGGGCCGAACATTGTGATTCTCACCACTGCAGGAGGTTGGGGAGTTGTCACAAGTGATGCCATTGCACGCGACGGCCTGCTTCAACTCATGCCATTGCCTGACGACCTTCGTGCACAAATCGACACCAAGTTGCCTCCACGTTGGAGCAAGAACAACCCGGTGGACTGTGCTGGCGGTGAAACCCGCGACACCATTCCTGAAGTGATGGAAATGATTGCGTCACATCCATCCGTTGATGCAGTCATCTATTTGGGACTTGGCATTCAGGCCAATCAGGCGAGGCTGATGCGTGAGGGTCATTTCTATCCAGGAGAGGGACTTGAGCGAATCGTGGAATACCACGAACGTCAAGACAGTCGTTTCGCTCAAGCGGCACACGATCTTTCACTGGCCACGGGAAAGCCCATATTGGTTGCTACCGAACTGGCAGTTGCTGACCCTGACAACGCCGGAGTTCGTACCGTTCGTGAAACTGGACGTCTCTGTTATGCCAGTGGCAACAGGGCCGTCACTGCACTCGGACACCTCTATCGCTACGCGGTGCACACTGGTGTCGCGACCCGTTAATACCCGTTCAACACGTCGACGCGCCGAACGACCAGAGCGCGTGGTCGCCACGGTTGGCATCATCGGCATGTTCGTGCTGAGTGCCGGATACTTCGCCACCAGCCATGTGGCGCGTAGCGTTCGTCCACTCAGCGACAACACTGTCGGCGTACAGCAAAAGACTGCAGTTTTGTCGGCCCGACGCACCCCCACGAATTTGTCAACGATCAGCCGTATCGGCACAGTGTCTCGTGCGCTTGCAGTTTTTGCGCCGCAAATTCCCAGCCAGTCGTGTGGCCGCGTGGATTGGTTGGGTCACACCATTCTCAATGTGAACGGCCCACAAACCGTCACACCGGCGTCGGCCACAAAAGTTGTGACGGCTGCGGCAGCACTTTCTGTACTTGGACCGAAATACACATACACCACCACCATAAAGGCAGCATCAGCTCCTGTTGGTGGTGTTGTCGACAATCTGTATTTCGTGGGTGGCGGTGACCCCCTCTTGAGTCGCACCGAATACACAGCAACGGAAAAGTACCCCACACTCACTCCGACATCCTTGGCATCTCTTGCCGACAAGATTGCTGCATCGGGAATTCGACAGGTGACTGGTTCCATCGTTGTTGACGACTCTCGTTATGACGACGTCAGATTTGTGGACGCATGGCCCACCGACTTCCATTTCACTGAAGCAGGTCCTCTCGGGGCACTCATGGTGGATGACGGCGTTGTACTGGGGGAGAACATGAAACCGGCCGATCCTGCTCTGGCCGCTGCAGCGGAATTGCATGCGTTGCTTTCTCAACGTGGAATTTTTGTGAGTGGTCCGAACCTTCGCGCTCCAATCCCATCAGGGGCTCTGGACATCGCACAGATCGTGTCCGCACCGATGACGGATGTACTCAAGGAAATGCTGACCAACAGCGACAACAACACAGCAGAGCTCGTACTCAAGGAAATTGGTCTTGTGGCGAAGAAGTCGGGGAGTACCGCCGCAGGTTTGCAGGCCGTGCAGGATCTCCTCGCGAAGTGGGGACTCAGCAATTCAGTTGTCATGAACGATGGATCTGGCCTTTCTGCAGCGAACAAGATCTCGTGCAATGTGTTCGCCCAACTGCTCATTAGAGAGAAGAGTGTGTTGCCACAGTTGCTGGCAGTTGCAGGTGTCTCTGGCACCATTCGAGATGCTTTCGACAATTCACCCGTGAAAGGGAGATTGGTGGGCAAGACCGGAACCCTGAATGGCGTGAAGGCACTTGTCGGATACCTACCCCTAGAAACCGAACGTCCCGTGGTTTTCTCACTGTTGCTCAACAAATCGGGGATCGACAATCAATCGGCGTACCGCCCTATTTGGAATGCACTTGCCGATGCGTTGCATAAGGCCAAAGCCACTCCACAGAGCGACCAATTGGCCCCGTAAAGGTGTGGATGCGGGGTTTTTGTCCTGTGGATAACTGGACGAGCCTGGCGTAGGCTGAGAAGCCCATGACAGAGAAGACGCCTCTCTTTCGCCGCCAGGCGAGTACCACCGACCAGGTCACTGACCTCGTTGAGTCTGTCAAGGCGTATGCCAGACAAGAGACCGTCGAACCACTAAAGGGTGCTGCGCGTTGGTTGGCAATGGGCACCATTGCTGCGGTGTCGTTGGGTCTTGCCATGGTGTTCGGAGCGATGGGAGTCCTACGACTTAGTCAAGATCTCGGGGGAACTCTTCTTGATGGTTCATGGTCGTTCCTTCATTACTTCATCACACTCATTGTCATGTCCGCGTTGGTATGGCTCACGTTCTCGCGTATCTCACAACGCAGTTTGGCCAAAGGAGATTAGCCATGTCTGAAAACAAGATCACACGCGACGACTTGGAATCGAAGTTTCGTGCATTACAGGCAGACGTCCAAGGACGCGCCGCCGACAAGAAGCAGTCTGTTATCGCTGCAGGTTCTGCTATTGCCACCGTCGTTGTCCTGTTGGCATATCTCTTCGGACGCCGCAGTGGTCGAAAGCGCGGTTCTCGCGTTGAATTTCGCAGGTTCTAATTAATGTTTGCTCTCTTGCGTCTTGTCGGACGCCGAATCACCAAGAAACGCATGGGCAAGAGCGTGTGGATCCGTCGAGCAGTGTTCGTTGTTGCGGCAGGTCGCTGGTTGTTGCGAATACTCGACAAACCTCAGGTCATTCGTCTTCGCAAGAACGAAACAGCAACTGTCGTAGTTCGTCAATTAGGAAGTAAAGAATCATGAGCGCACCATTCGCTGAAGGAGAGAAAGCTCTCTTCGTTGATTCAAAGCAGCGTCGTTATCTCGTCACACTCAACGTGGAAGGCGAGTTTCACAGTCATTCGGGCTTCATTCCGCACACCGCTGTCATTGGTGCACAACCAGGAATCGTTTCGGAAACCACCAAAGGTGCCAAGTACATCGTGCTTCGACCCACCTTGGAGGACTTTGTCATAGAAATGCCACGAGGCGCACAGGTGATCTATCCGAAAGATCTGGCGCCCATGTGCATGATTGGCGATATTCACCCTGGTGTTCGAGTGTTTGAAACAGGAATCGGGTCAGGCGCGTTGTCCATGACAATGCTTCGATGGGGAGCTCACATCACCGGCATTGAGCTTCGCGAAGACTTCCTCAATCGAGCCACTTCAAATGTGCGTTCGTTTCTCGGCGAGAATGCGCTCGAGCGCTACAACGTGAGTATCGGCGATAGTTACGAAGCGGCACCAGAAGGTGAGTTTGACCGCGTCATGTTGGATTTACCCGAACCTTGGCGAGTGGTACCACATGCGGAGAAGGTCTTGGTTCGCGGGGGGCTATTGGTGGCCTACACGCCGTCCATCACACAAGCCGTTCAGGTTCGTGAATCCTTTGGCAAAGGCTGGGTGGATCAGCGCACGCTGGAGGTACTGCACAGAACATGGCACATTGAAGGCATGTCTGTTCGCCCAGACCATCGCATGGTGGCACACACGGCATTTCTCACCGTGGCGCGCTTTACCGGAGAGTAAAACTCAGGCTTCGATGAAGATGCATTCGCCGGGGCATTCCTCGGCGGATTCAACAACGGCGTCAATGCGGCTGTCGGGGAAGTTGGCCATACCGTCTGCGCCCTGAGCGTTGCCCTTGGCGGTGGCGAAAACTTTGTCGCCTTCCTTCACGTATGCAAGACCATCGTCAAGGAGGGTGAACACGTCGGGAGCGATTTCTTCGCAGAGTCCGTCGCCTGTGCACAAGTCCTGGTCAATCCATACCTTCATTGGGAAGTCCCTTCGTCACGTCGCCTTGCGGCATCTATGGCTGTACCCCTATCTGGGGAACCCTCTCATCTTTACACATCACACCCCGAAACCATGGTGTCCGTTTCCGCCGGTAGCAGGGAACGGACAGGGGTAACCTGACCGAGATGCCGTTGCCACTTTTCCAACCATCCGAGGACCCGGGCTCAAATTTCAATGAGTTCATCAAGAAGATGGGATACCTTCCGAGTTACACCTTTCCTGGCGGTTCGATAGAGGTGCCCCATGGCACAACTTGTGTGGCGTTGCGCTTTGTTGAGGGGGTCGTGATAGCCGGAGACCGACGCGCCACTGCGGGAAATCGTATTGCGAATCGGGACATGGAGAAGGTGGTGCAAACCGACGATTTCAGTGCGGTTGCCATTGCTGGAGCGGCTGGACGTGCAATGGAGATGATCAAGATCTTCGCTCTCTCGTTGGAACATTACGAAAAAATAGAAGGACGCCGACTTTCACTGGAAGGAAAGGCGAACCAGTTGTCTTCCATGGTTCGTGACAACATGTCGGCCGCAATGAGTGGCCTCGGAGTGCTCCCACTTTTTGCAGGTTTCGACGAACACGATTCTCAGGGACGAATTTGGAGCTATGACGGCACGGGCGGTCGCTACGAGGAACACGAGTACGCAGCCATTGGTAGTGGGTCCGATTACGCGGGCACCGTGGTGAAGGTCGGCTGGAAATCCGACCTGAATGAGACTGCTGCAATCAACCTGGCCTGTCGGGCTCTGTGGGAAGCAGCAGAGGCTGATTCGGCCACCGGCGGGCCAGACGGGTTGCGGAACATCTATCCCATCGTTGCACTCATTGACCAGAACGGTTGGCGACGCATCAACGATTCCGACCTTGCCGAAATCTTCACTTCGATTGCACAGGAAATGAGAACACGATGAGCATGCCTTTCTATGTTCCGCCTGAGCAAATGATGCAGGAGAAAGGCGATTTCGCCCGAAAGGGAATCGCTCGGGGTCGCGCACTAGTCGCACTTCAGTATGACAACGGCATCGTCCTTGTGGCCGAGAATCCATCAAACAACCTGCGAAAGATCGGTGAGATTTACGACCGCATCGCGTTTGCAGGCGTCGGCAAATACAACGAATTCGATGACCTGCGTCAGGCAGGTGTTCGAGCAGCCGACTACACGGGACTGCAATACTCGCGTCGCGATGTGGAGGGGCGTGCGCTGGCAAACAAGTACGCACAGCTCATCGGACAGTCGTTCACACACGAATCCAAGCCACTCGAAGTTGAGATTCTCATCGCAGAAGTGGGACACGAAAAAGAGAGTGACCGTCTGTTTCACATCACGTACGACGGCACCGTGATTGATGAACAACAATGCTGCATATTGGGCGGTGATGCCGAGGCCGTGCGCCAGCGCCTGAAGGAGAATCTGCAACCAGATGCGCCTCTTTCTCATGCCATCGCCACAGCTGCATCTGCATTGTCAGGACCAGATCGCGCGTTGAACAGCGAAGAACTTGAGGTCGCCCTTCTTGAACGGGGCGACAATCGTCGTTGCTTCAAGCGCCTGAGCCACGACCAAGTAGGTGAACTGCTGAAGTAGCACCACCTGAAGTAGCGTGGTGAGTTCATGGAAGTAGACGTCGTTCCCGAAGAGATTTCACAGCAGCAATCTCTGGCGCGCGTCCTTCGTGACTGGATTTTGGTCATTGCAGTGGCCCTCGGGGCCGCAATGTTGGTGCGCGTCTTCGTTCTGCAACAGTTCTACATCAGTGGACCATCCATGGAATCCACGTTGTTCCAGGACAATCGCGTGCTCGTCAACAAGATGAGTTACAAGCTGCACCCCATCCACCGTGGTGACGTCGTGGTATTCGACAGAGTCACCACTTCGGGCGGGGTAGTGGCACATGATGATCTCATCAAACGAGTCATCGGAGTCGCATCAGACTCGGTGGAAATTAAGGGCTGCAAGGTCATTGTGAACGGCGCCGAGGTTGCAGAGCCGTATCTAGACCCAGCACAAACAGCCATCACCAATCTCACTGAACGATGTCGCGTGGTTGACATGCCCAAGGTTGTGGTTCCGGCCGGACAGCTCTTTGTGATGGGTGACAACCGTCCCGAATCATTCGACAGTCGAAGCTTTGGAACCATCCCCAAGAATTTGGTGGTGGGAAGAGCTTTTGCCATTGTGTGGCCACTCTCGCGAATCGGCGGATTGTAACTACACCCGCTTCGGGGCGTGTCCCACCTGTTCGGTGTATGCGTCGACCAAGCGGTCCGTGTAGTCGCTGTACACGGCATCCAACCCCATGCGGAACGCATCCGTGAGGGCATGGGGAAATTGAACATCCCAACCGAAGGCAAAGAAATTGAATCGGTGTGCCATGGTGACCAACCCACCATTCCAATCGGTGATGTGCATGTTCAGCACGTCAACTCCTCGATCCGCCAAAGTAGCCATTCGCATCTCGGGACCTTCTTTTATGCGTGCAAGACGGGACGAGTCGACGATACGAACATCGGGATAAGCAACGCGATATTCCAGAGTTTGTTCGAGTTTGTGATGACACAGCCACAAACGTTGTGGGTCGAATCCGGCATTTCGCGCTTCGCTCACCAAACCTTCGGCTGAACTCGGGTCCTTCACATCGACACTGAAGTCGAAATCGGTGCCACATTGCTGAAAGAACTCAGCAACGGATGGAATATGCGACGGCAACTTTGCTGCAGTCACTTCAGCGATTGGTTTCTTTCGCCCAAGGAACTTCACCACGCCGTCGTGGTCGAGAACCGTGACCCCATCACTCGTGATCCAACAATCACTTTCCAGGCCATTCGCGCCCAATTTCAGGGCTAGCTGAAAAGCCTCAATGGTGTTCTCTGGAGCATGAGCCCGAGCACCCCGATGCGCAAAGGCAATGGGTTCCTCTCGAAGAGTGGGAAGGCGTTGTTGCACCCCCGAAGACTAGGGCGCGGCTCCTATGCTGGAGCAGTGTTCAATCTCAGTGGCAGCGAATTGGTCTTCCTGCTTGTAGCCGGATTGGTGGTGTTGGGTCCAGAGCGCCTTCCTGGTGTGATCCGCAGAGTGGGCCAGGTCTACGGCGAAGTTCGTCGAGCAACGTCCGGACTTGAAAGAGAGTTCCGCGAGACATTCGATGCACCCTTGAACGACCTTCGCAACACAATCGATGGCGCAAAGACCGGTTTCGGTCTTGTTGACACGGAGCCCTCGCCACCCATGCGTCCCGAAATGCCGGCAGATCCACCCGTGGACGAGAACCAAGCAAACACAACTGATTCCGAGTCTGAATCATGAGCAACACAGCCTCGTCCGCAGAAGGCATGTCCATCATGGACCATCTCAATGAGTTGCGCATGCGAGTCATTCGATGTGTACTCGCCGTTGCTGTGGGCTTCTTTGTCTTTTTGGCCTTTTATGACCCCATCAAGAATTTCCTCACACAGCCGTATCGCAATTTGTGTGCAGCGCGCCCTGATTTCAAATGCGACGGTTCGTTGTATTCACTGGGGCCACTCGATGGTTTCGGTGCGCGTATGAAATTGTGCGCTTACGGCGGCATCGTGATTGCCCTGCCAGTCATCTTGTGGCAGATATGGCGTTTTGTCGTTCCGGCACTCTCCAAGAAGGAGAAGCGGTACGCGGTGCCTTTCATCACATCGACTCTCGTTCTGTTCGGGATTGGTTGTTGGCTGGCATATTGGACCCTCGACAAGGCATTGGAGTTCCTCATTGCGTGGTCGGGCACCGATGTCACTTCGACGTTCCAGGTCACGAAGTATGTGATGCTGGTGGTGCTCATGATGTTGGCCTTTGGAGTGGGTTTCCTGAGTCCCGTGTTAGTGGTGTTCATTCAATTGGCAGGACTCGTCACACCAAGAACCCTGATCAAACAATGGCGTTACGCCATCATGATTATTTTTGTGACTGCGGCTGTCATCACTCCGTCGGGTGATCCGATCAGCATGATGGCACTCGCTGTGCCGCTCACGGTTCTTTATCTGTTGGCCGTTCTTGTTGGTTGGTTATTGGTGCGCAATCGCGAGACGTTTGCCTAATGAGCGTTCGCTCAGAGTTCCTTGCGGCACTTTCGTACGCACCTGACCTCTTCCAGATAAAAGCGATGGACTCCATCGACGATGACGCCTCAGTCCTAGTTGCCGCGCCCACGGGTTCGGGAAAGACACTGATAGCTGAATACGGAATAGCGCGCGCCAGATCCTTGAAGAAACGCGCGTTCTACACCACGCCCATCAAAGCGTTGTCCAACCAAAAATATCGCGACCTATGCGATCTATATGGGGCCCACAAGGTGGGTTTGGTGACCGGAGACAACGCAGTCAACCCTGATGCAGAGGTTGTGGTGATGACCACAGAGGTTTTGCGCAACATGATCTATGCCTCCTCGTCGCGCCTCAACGATTTGGGTGTTGTGGTGCTCGATGAGGTTCACTATCTACAGGATGCGTATCGCGGACCAGTGTGGGAAGAGGTCATCATTCAACTCGACCCCGAGGTGCAGTTGGTATGTCTCTCTGCAACCGTTTCCAATGCAGACGAAGTAGCCCAATGGCTATCCACCGTGCGCGGACGAACAGATGTGGTGGTGGAGACAACTCGACCAATTGAACTGGTGAATCACTTTGCCATGCACGACAACGCCACGGGACGTACCGAGATGTACGACACCATCGTTGGGGGAGAAGGCAATCGTCACGTGTTCCGATTGCTGGCTGGCGGACGGCCCGATGGTGGACGAAAAGGAGCGCCTGGATCACACAAGAAGAAACGATTCTCGCCTCCCACCCGACCCGAAATAGTTGACCTTTTGCACGCGTCCTCAATGCTTCCCGCCATCGTGTTCATATTCAGTCGCGCGCAGTGCGAGGATGCGGTGCGCTCATGCATGCGTGCCGGAATCGTCCTTACCTCCATGGAAGAGGAATCAGAAATTCGTTCGATAGTTGAACGTCACTGTGAGTCCTTAAGTTTCGACGACCGCCAAGCATTGGAGTATGACTATTTCCTCGATGACATCGGCACGGGTGTGTCCTGCCATCACGCAGGCATGATTCCCATGTTCAAAGAAGCGGTGGAAGAGTGCTTTGTAAAAGGCCTGGTGAAAGTTGTGTTCGCCACGGAAACCCTCGCAGTGGGAATCAACATGCCTGCTCGCGCCGTGGTTATTGAGAAACTCACCAAATACACCGGTGAACATCATCAATTGCTCAAGGCATCTGAATTCACACAGCTCACTGGTCGCGCAGGGCGGCGTGGACTTGATGAGATCGGTCATGCGATCTCCATCTGGAATCCATTTGTCACATTCGACCAAGTGGTGGGTCTGTCACTCAGTCGCAGCTTTCGATTGTCGTCGGCTTTTCGACCAACTTTCAACATGGCCGTCAACATGGTGCGCAGACATTCACACGATGGCGCCCACCACATTCTGAACCTCTCCTTTGCACAGTTTCAGGCGGACAAGGACGTGGTGACGTCAGAAGCGACCTTGGAAAAACGTCGTCGCGAATTGGCACTTCTTGAACGAGAACAACCTGAGCCTGCAGTGACACCAACTTCCCAAATCTCTGCATCAGAAGTGGAAGCAGAGATTGCGCTGCGTTCGCTTCGTCCAGGGGACATAGTCGTCTTTGATGCTGCCAACATTCGCGGACGCGGGCTCATCCTCAGCACAGCAGCACGCCGTTCCGGCATTCGTCTGACCGTGGTGACGCCGAGTCGCAAGATCATCGATGTGATGGCCAAAGACCTGCGCGCCGTACCGAGTCGAGGCGCCCACGTAGATTTGCCTGTCCCGTTCGAGCCAGCACGGACTGAGTTCATCAAGGAGGCAGTGACACGGCTAGTGAAAGCCCGCGTGGATGAACCCGTCGAGCGCGTCATTGACCATGCCGAATCCGAAACACGCACAGAATCTCCGTTCTCGAACAAGAGCATCAAACGACTGCGGCGCGAAATTGAACAGATGGAAGAGCGCACGCGAAATCGTTCCGGCTCCGTGAGTGCCCGATTCACCGATGTGATTCATTTGCTGGAGGAACTCGACTACGTCAAAGACTGGTCACTCACCGACAAAGGTGAAACTCTCGCCGGAATCTTCCACGAGTCGGATCTGCTCATCGTGGAGGTAATGAACAGGGGAGTACTTGACAACTTGAGCGTCAACGATTTGGTTGCCGTTCTTTCCACGGTGGTCTACGAACCTCGAGGTGCAGATACGGGAACAACAACGCGATGGCCCAGCGACGTGGTGCGTCAACGATTCAAGCGCATCGAAAAGATCAGTCTTCACATCCAGGATCTTCAACGAGATCGGGGGCTCCACCAACATCGCGCACCCAGCGGCGGTTTGGCCTTCGAAACCAGCGCGTGGGCAAGCGGCAAACCGCTGTCACGAATTCTTGATCCAGACCTCACGCCCGGCGACTTTGTCCGCAGTATGAGACAACTCATCGACTTGTTGCGCCAAATCGTGAACACCACATCCAGTGAATCATTGCGCGACACAGCCACAGCGGCCATCGAAGCCCTTGATCGGGGCGTTGTATCCGCGGCGCATGGGGCAGGCACTGCATGACGATTGAGAAGGGGAGAGAATGGGGCTCGTCCGTGCTGGTTCCGCCCAATGTCATTCGTGCGAGTAGCGATGCTGAATTGGCAACGAATCAGCAAGGCAGCCTGTGCATCGTTACGGCGGGCGATCTGTGGCGCACCTTGGGGGAGCCCACCATTCGTCACGAAGGAGATGCTGCAACCGCAGTTTCCATTGACGCATTGGAAGTTACCGTCAACACCACGAGCGATGCATTCGTATTACTGGCTTCATCCAGTGTTCAGATTGGGAATCTCCTTTCTTTGTCATCCGCCTGGAGGCATCGCCGATTTGTGGTGCTCACGAATTGCGGCTTGATCAATGACGCCAACGTGGCCCCCCGCGCACACCCCAATGACGGTGTCTTTGATGTGGTCACTTTTTCCGGGAACATGAACTTCAAGCAACGACTTTTGTCCCGACAGAGGCTTCGTACCGGCACCCATCTGCCTCATCCGCACATCTCGGTGTCGCGCAACACCACATTCCAGACATCGCGCGCCCACGCTCATGAAGTTCTTTCGGTTGACGGAATCACCGTGAAGAACTGGTCGTCTGTCTCCGTTCGTATCTTGCCCGATTTTTGGCGCGTCATTATCTAACCAGTGTCACCATGGCGCTCTAGGGTGGAACCATGGACGCGTGGATTCTCGACTCATCGCCTGGTGGATACAGATGGGGGAGCATTCCCGATCCCGTACCCGCTCCCGACGAAGTGCGTATCCGAGTTGTCGCTAGCGCGCTGAACCACATGGATCTGTGGGTGACCAAAGGAAAGCCACGGCCTCCTTTGCCTCACATCCCTGGCTGCGATGCTGCAGGAGTTGTAGACCAACTGGGATCACAAGTCACCAATGTGAACGTCGGCGATGAAGTCGTGGTGAATCCCGGCATTTCTCCAGTGACAGAAATTGAAGAGTACGGCAACAACTCTCCTTATGGCCCAGGATTCAAAATTTGGGGGGAACACTGCGACGGCGCTCATGCAATGTACGCAGTGGTGCCCGCACGTAACGTTCGTCCGCGTCCACAAACACGTTCGTGGGAAGAGTGTGCCGCCTTTCCTTTGGTGTACGTCACCGCATTGCGAATGTTGAATCGCGCACGACTACGAACCGGAGAAACCGTGCTCGTGGTGGGAGTCGGGTCTGGCGTGTCGGCAGCAGCTGTTGCACTTGCCCGACATATGGGTGCACACGTCATAGCCACCAGCAGAGACGCCGCAAAACGAGGACAGGCACTTGCATTGGGTGCACATGAAGCGGTGGATACAGAATCTGAAGACTGGGGTGTGCGGGCAGATGTTGTCCTCGAAAGCGTTGGTCCGGCGACGTGGGACAAGTCGATGCGTTCCCTGAAGCCTGGGGGTCGACTTGTGGTGTGTGGTGGCACCTCTGGACCTGTGGTCGAAATCAATCTCCCTCGTCTTTTTTACAAGCAGTACGAGATCATCGGTTCATCAATGGGAAGCTACGAAGAGTTTGATCAATTGCTCACCTTGGTGAACGAAGGTCTACCCATCCATGTGGACAGTGTGCATGCTTTGTCCGACTATGAAATCGCACTTGAGCGGTTACGAAAAGGCGAACAACTTGGCAAGATCGTTCTTCAACATGAAAGGCTTCCGTCATGATTGACAGTCCGGAAGTTTCACGACTGAAGCAAGAGGCGTGTGACCGCATTGATGCAGTTGCTTCGACACTCGTGCAAATCAGCCATGAAATTCACTCGCATCCAGAACAGAATTTCGAAGAATATTTCGCAGCAGAGTTGATGACACGGAGCGCCAATGAATTGGGTCTCGCCGTGGAGAAAGGCACCTACGGTTGCGATACAAGTTTCTCTGCTGACATTGGCAGCGGACCCACTGTGTGCATCATGAGCGAGTATGACGCCCTTCCAGAAATTGGTCACGGCTGTGGACACAATGTGATTGCTGCAGCTGGTTTGGGCGCGGCTATAGGTTTGACGTCGGTGGCAACTGCAAGCGGTGGTCGACTTCGCTATCTCGGTACGCCCGCCGAGGAAGGCGGTGGAGGAAAAATCACCATGGCCCAACACGGCGCACTGCAAGGTGTTGATATAGCAATGATGGTGCACTCTGCGGATGCAGATCTCACCACCATTGATGCCATCGCGTTACAGCAACTCCTCATGGAATACACCGGCGAGGAATCACATGCAGCGGCTGCTCCGCACAAGGGTCGCAACGCTCTGGATGCCGCAGTGTTGGGTTACATGGCCGTGGGTATGTTGCGTCAGCACATGCTTCCCACCGAGCGAGTCCATGGCGTCTTCCGCAGAGGGGGAGACAAACCAAATATCGTTCCTCATGACGCAGCCACCGAGTGGTACGTGCGGTCAGACACCATGGACACCCTCAACGCACTGAAACCACGAGTTCTTGCAGCGCTTGAATCGGGAGCCCATGCCTGCGGTTGCACGTCCACCCACACGTGGGTAGGGACTCCGTATGCAGACATGGTGACCAACTCCGCGTTGGCCGCCTCCTACGTTGCCAATGCATTCACACTGGGCCGCACAGTTGGTGACCCTCGCACCGTGGGACACCGGGTGGTCGGTAGTACCGACATGGGCAATGTGAGTCACTTGGTCCCATCTATCCACCCGATGATTGCCTCTGCGCCAGTGGGTTCCAGTATTCATACAAAGGAATTCGCCCGTCATTCAGTATCGGCGCTGGCTGACCAGGCGATCATTGATGGAGCCAAGGCCATGGCCATGACAGCCATCGATTTCTGGACTTCCCCTGAACGACAGCGCGCCGTCGCAGAGGAATTCACAAAAACCAACGCCAGCAAGGATGTTTTGTAGCCAGCATCCCTCGTGAGTGGAACCGCGAAACATAGGCTGAACAACTGTGACGGTTTACGTTCCTGAGGAATTTACAGACGCAGAATCAGACATTCTTCGTCGCTATTTCACCAATCTTGACCAACCAGTTTTTGCGTTGGTCAATTTGCCTGAGGTGGTGAAGGGTGCATTGTTTGCGCGGTACAGCCGTAGCCCTCGTAGTTTGCGCCGCTTGTTTCTCGATGAATTCGTGAATGATTTGGAGATAGCAGGCGATCAGGCTGTAGATGCAACAATCGGCGTGGATCGCGCTGAATCCTTGTACGAAAAAGTATTCGTTGAATATGGCGATGACTCCGTTGCTCAGTTGGGTGGAGTGCACCTGGCCTGCGAGCAGGCATCCAACATTCTCACCAAGATTCTCGAGTGGGGTCGTCTCATGAGCTACCTCGAACAAAGCACTCGATACATCGCATATGACGAGCGACTGGGGGGTCGATTCCGTTTCTATCGCGACCCCGATCTGGTAGCCAGCAAGCACGGCGCCCGCTACGTGGGCGACATGGACCGCATGTTCGAGTCCTACAGCAAAATGGCTGAGGTCGTTACCGATCATGTTCGCGCCACAGTTCCCAAAGGTCCCGGCGACAGTGACTTCGTGTTCCGTCAAGCCACTCGTGCAAAGGCACTTGACGCAGTCCGCGGCGCGCTTCCTGCTGCATCGTTGTCCAACGTGGGCATCTACGGCAGCGGACAGGCCTACGAGCAATTGTTGTTGCGCATGCGCGCACACCCTCTTCCCGAAGCACGGTTGTACGCAGACATGATGCTGACAGAGCTGCGTAAGGTGATTCCTTCTTTCTTGCGCCGCGTCGATATCGCAGATCGTGGCGGCAAGTGGTCCGAGTATCTGAACACCAACACCAACAACATGAATTCGTTGGTGGAAGAACTTTTTGGTTCATCCATCGCCAATGATGTCGATGAAGTGTCGCTGGTGGATTTCGATCCTGACGGCGAGAACAAACTTGTTGCCGCAGCGTGTTATCAGTACTCGCATCTTCCAGAGTCACAGATCCTTGCCAAAGTGGAAAAGATGACCACTGCAGAGAAGACCGCCATCCTCAACGCCTACGTGGGTAACCGTGACAACCGTCGTCATCGCCCAGGTCGAGCATTCGAACGAATTGACTATCGATTCGATGTGCTCAGTGACTACGGAGCATTCCGTGACCTGCAACGACATCGTTTGCTCACCATTGAGTGGCAGCCACTCACTCCGTATCACGGTTACACCCGCCCCGATCTTGTGGACGCTGCCGGTGCTGCGGAAATGTTCGACGAAGTAATGGACCGTTCTTCGAACCTGTACGAAGCATTGGTATCAGAGCATCCCAATCAGGCCGCATATGCAGTCTCCATGGCGTACCGCATTCGCTACAACATGCAATTCAATGCCCGAGAGGCGATGCACATGTTGGAACTGCGTTCCAGCCCCCAAGGACACCCGTCGTATCGTCGTGTCGCACTTGAAATGCACCGTCTCATCGCAGAAAAGGCCGGCCACCACGCCGTTGCCAACGCCATGTCACACATGACACAAGAAGCTCCCGAACTGGAGCGACTGGAATCCGAACGACGTGCAGAAGCACGTCGTAATGCCAATTCTTGACGTCCTGAGCAGTGACGCCCGTCACCAGTATTGAAAACTTTTCGTAGCATTCGTGCCTTGACACAAGTTTGTGTCTAATATCCCGCCGCGAGAGTTGTCGCAAAAATAGGAGCTCCCCATGGCAAAAGACGAGATAGAACCAGAAGAACTGGACGAGGAAATTGACGGCGAAGAGCTGGACATACTCGAGGACGATCTTGATGACGATGCACTCTTGGTAGACGACGATGCACTTGATGAAGATGGCGACGATGACGAATCGATGGGCGCCACCATCGTGCGCAAGGCCGGAGACGACGATGACGATGAAGACGACATGGTCGCACCCGACGATGTCGAGGAGGACCTTGCAGCAATTCTTGACGATCGTCTGAAGTCTGAGGATCTTCCTGCAGAGGAAGACGAAGTTGTAGAAACAGATGACCGCAGCGGGGCAGATGACGCCCTGCAACCAAAACGAGCCGACGAAGTTCAGTGCTCCGTTTGTTTCCTTCTGGTTCGTCCCAACGCTCCTTCATGTCCAATGAGCGACGACACCTGTCCGGTTTTTGTCAACAAATAGACATGTCACTCTTCGAATTGCCTGCTTCGTTGTTTCGCAAGATCTCGTCCACCATTAGCGGCGTGCGTCAACAGGCTCCTGCTGCACGCATGGTGGGTGAGTTTGCGGTCAAGCACGTCGCCAACGAAGCGAACAAGAAAATCACCGAGGTCACCAAACCTCACCACAACAATCAACCGCCCACCCATCAATGACGTCTTCACCGTTTATTCGTGTTCGTGCGGCCGAGGCCGGCGACAACGAGATGGTGCGGTTTCTTCTTGCAGAGGCGAAACAGGAACAAGCCAACTATCGAGGCCAATTCACCACTGTTGTTCCTGGTGATCACACGGTGGTGGCAGTAGTGGGCGAGTCTGTAGTGGGCGTCTGCCAATACCTTTTGGCGCCTCAGAACACAGCACTCGTCACGTGTGTTCATGTATTGCCGCTCGCTCGCGACATCGGGGTGGGCGATGCACTTATGTTGCATGTGCTGAATGAAGTGAAGGCACGGGGAGTCACATGGGTGAGCGCGCACGCGCAACCAGGTGATCGCGCGTTAAAGAACCTGTTCGAACGTCATGGGCTAGTGGCCCAGAGCATTCTGGTAGGGAAGTCGCTTAGCGACCCTTCCACTGCGGAGCACGCTTCTCAATAAAGGCAACAAGGCCTTCCTTTGTGTCTTCCGACTTCAAGATGGGTGCAAACTCTGCGTTGGTCATCTTGATGAGGTTCTCATCAGACTCGTATGCAGCTGCCAGAACCACGCGACGACTTGCAGCAACTGCCATGGGGGCAGAAGTTGCAATCTTTTCACCCAATGCAATCGCAGCATTCAGTGCTTCACCTGGTTCCACAATGTGGTTCACCAATCCCAACTGATAGGCACGTTCTGCCAGCAACGGATCACCGGTGAGGATGACTTCCATGGCTGCGGCTCTGCCGATGGCGCGTGGCAAGCGGAACAATCCGCCTGCACCAGCAATGAGGTTTCGCTTGACTTCAGCAAGACCAAATGACGAACGAGTGGTGGCAATCACCATGTCGGCAGCAAGAACAATCTCGCATCCACCCGCAGTGGCCAAGCCGTCAACGGCCGCGATGATGGGCTTGTTGCGCTCGCGATACACGAAGCCGGCGAATCCACCGCGCTTTGTTCCCAA
Source organism: Ilumatobacteraceae bacterium (assembly GCA_023254135.1). Lineage (GTDB taxonomy): Bacteria > Actinomycetota > Acidimicrobiia > Acidimicrobiales > Ilumatobacteraceae > UBA2093. Next base: position 76,599 of record JALQYL010000001.1, read on the forward strand.
CGTCTGTCCACCAGCATTGAGGGCCTTGAGGTCGGCTCCAGCGCAGAACACGGGGGACTTGTGACCTTCTGTGTTGGCCGTGAGAACACCGACCCACACGCCGTCATCGGATTCGAGGCGATCGATGGCTTCTTCCATGGCCTGAGCAAGCTCGTCGTTCACCGCATTTCGGGCATCAGGACGATTCAGGGTGATGACGGCAACTTGGCCGCGGACTTCGTATGTGACCATCTTGTTTGACATACCGCCACCGTAGTGGCGACGAAACAGATAGCCGAAGTTGACCTATTCGGCCGCTGGAGCCTCTGTGCTTGCCTCTGGAGCAGCTTCTGGTGCAACTTCAGCAACTACTTCTGCAGGAGCCTCTACAGCTGCTTCAACAGGAGTAGGAGCAGCTTCAGGCTTCACGTCGGCCTGAGGCGCAGCATCGGTTTTTGCTTCGGGCTTTGGTGCGCGAGCACCTGGCTTGGCATCGGCGGCCTTGTTGAGGTCACCTGCACGCTTGCGTGGACCCTTGTCGCCACCGCGTGGCTGCTGCAACGGACGAGGCGCACGGGCTTTGGGGTCAACAGCAATTCCGAAGAGGGCAGCAATCTGCGGCATGAGCGGAGACAAACGCACCACGGTCTTGGTGAGCTCTTCGGTCACCACAGTAGGAGCTGCTGCTGGAAGAACCTTGTTGTGCACTGGCGAGAAAGCTGCGGCTTCCAACAGAGCAATCCAACGCTCTGCGGGTGCATCTGCTGTGAGACCAGCAACAGTGGCATCAGCAAGTTGCTGAGCAAGGGGAGCGGGGAAGGGGTGTCCGGCCTTCGGAGGCTGAGAGGACAAACGAAGTGCGCGAACAACGCGACCAACGCTGGTGGCAGCCGCAACATCTTCGAGCCAATTCTTTGTTTCAGTTTCTTGACGAACAACAAGCGCTTGCTTCATCTTGGTGACCAAGGCACGAGTTGCTTCATCGAGAGCAACAAGCTGCTCTGCAGACACAACGATTCCGCGAAGATCGCGCAGGTCGACTTCTTCAATGATGGTTTCGGCAGCAAGTGCCTTGTCACGCCATTCCGCCACACGCAAGCGTGGGAGGAGGTTTTCAGCGATCTGGATGAGACCTTCTGCTGGTACCTTTTCGCGACCTTCAGCAACTGCCTTTTTGTTTTGCTCTTCCACTGCTGCACGCACCGCAGGCACGCCTCCGTTGAGAACCTTTTCGGCAATTGCACGCTGTGCTTCTGGAAGCTCTGCAAGAACTGCGTCTACATTGACTCGCAACGGACGAATGCGCTTTGCCTTAGGACGCTGGGGCAGCTCTGGTGGCGTTTCGAAGAACGGACGACGAGGACGATCGGAACGGCCCTCTGCGCCATCACGGCGCTTGTCACCATCTTTGCGCTCACCACGAGGACCATCACCCTTGTCACGGCGAGGTCCACGACGCTTGTCACCATCGCGTGGACCCTTCTTGCGCAACTGTTGCGTGACGGCCTCGAATGGCTTGTCGGAAGGAAGAATTTCCAGGAAGCCCGTGCGTGCAGCTTTGGCCTTGGGCACTGCGATAGCGAGTACGCGGTTTCCGTCGAGATCTGATTCAACGTCGGCTTCAACAATGTCCTTCACAGCAACGCCAGATGGCACCACGGAATCGGCAACGGTGCCCTTGGGCTGCTGAGCACCAGCGGCGCGCCAGGTCCAGGTTCCGTCTGGCTGCTTGCTGGTGAGTTCAATCTTGATACGACGTGACATAGGCGCTATACGGTATCTGCCAAATTCACCTGACAGTCATGTGACGGCACCCTCGCTATTAGCCTTCTGTCATGCCTATTTACGCCCTCGGCGATCAAGTGCCCACCATCGACCCAGCCGCATATGTGCATCCCGATGCCATCATCATCGGTTCTGTCACCATTGGCGCCGGCAGCTCCATTTGGCCAGGCGCTGTACTGCGTGGCGATGATGGCGCCATTGTGATTGGCGAACGCACCAGCATTCAGGACGGCACTGTGGTGCACACCACACCCATGTCGCACACAACCGTGGGTGATGACTGTGTGATTGGCCATATTGTCCACCTAGAGGGCTGCATTATTGAGAACTTTGCCCAGGTCTCTTCGGGTTCCGTGGTGCTTCATCGCGCCGTCGTGGAAACAGGCGCCATCGTTGCTGCAAATGCCGTTGTGCTCAACGACATGCGCGTGCCAGCAGGTGCCTTGGCAGTAGGTGCACCCGCAGTCATCAAAGAGAACCGAGCCCGCAAGGCCGATATTGAACTGGCTGTTCAGGCGTACCTGCACAAGGGTGAGCGTTTCCGTCAGCAATTGCGCCGCATCGATTAATTCCTTGATGTCGAGAGATACGAACCACGACACGTGGTCAATGGTCGATTTCATCGTTCCTGTCAACGAGGCGGAGCTGGTATCGGATGTGCTGTGGGGTCTTGGCGTCGTCGCAATTGAGGAACGCCCCACATCGGATGCCGAGGTGTTGTTGCGCACCAGCATGGGTGATGACCCCACTGAGGCTGTGGCAACCGTGCTTGCAACTTTCCCTTCTGTAACGACTGAGTTCATTCAGATTCCCCGCGCGGTCGCCGATACATGGCGTGCACACGCAACACCCACCCACGTCAACGAATCGCTGTCTCTTGTACCGGCGTGGTTGACACCCGAGGGGAGTGGGATGCACCTGCTGATAGAACCACTCGACACATTCGGACTGGGCAATCACCCCACCACCGTTCTTGCATTGCGCTTGGCATTGCGAAGCGCTACACCAAACAGCACGGTGTTCGACCTGGGATGTGGTTCCGGGGTGTTGGCGGTTGGTCTCGCCAAATTCCTGCAATGCACGGTATGGGCATACGACATAGCCGACAGTGCGCGTGCTGCGGTGGAGATGAATTGCACTCTCAACGATGTTTCTTCCGTGAAGTGGCACTCGGGTATCGCAGGCACTCAGAACGATGTTGTTCTGGCAAACATCTTGGCTCCTGTTCTCATCGCAGAATCAGAAGCAATCATTCACGCCACGCACATAGGTGGAATCATTGTTCTCAGCGGCATGCGCGACGAGCAAGTGGATCGAGTGCTGTCACACTTTCATTCGTGCAACGAAGAAGACAGAGACAGTCTTGACGGATGGACCGCAGTTGTCCTGCGTCGTGTGAAATGAACTGGCTGAATTAGCCGATATTGCGCGCACGCACACCAATAGGTGCAATGAGGCGATAGCCCGCCGCGTGACGCTCTTCTTCAGATTCGCCGCCCCAGAATCCGTATTCACGGTTGCGGCGTGCGAAATCACGACACTCATGCATCACCTCACAGGAATGACACACTTCACGAGCTTGCGCTTCACGACGTTCGCGAGCCTGTGGTCGCTCGGCAGCAGGTGGAAAGAAAATGGCCGACAAGCCCTTGCATTCAGCAAGACCAGACCAGGTGGTGTGCTCCCACTCTCGGAATGCGAATAGATCCCCAATGGCCATCGTTGCCCCCAACTTTGCCGTGACTAGAGCCACAATAGCCGAGGGTGAGAATTCGTCAATAATGAATCGAGCGAGTGTTCAAAAAGTAAAGCCGATGGACTATTCGCCTAGAAAATAAAGGACTCCGGCAACGAAACGGTCCACGTCTTCTTCGGTGGTGTCCCAGGATGTCATCCACCGCACCTGTCCGATGGACTCGTCCCAATCCCAGAAGAAGTTCCAATTCTGCAGCTTCTTCTTGGCTTCGCCGGGAAGCACTGGGTACATGCTGTTCACCTGCGGAGGGGAGAGGCGCAGCGAATCCACATGGCGCAACTTCTCGTACATGCGTCGAGCCATGGCGTTGGAGTGTGAAGCCGTTTCCAGCCACAAGCCACTAGTGAGAGCCTCCACAAACTGCGCTGATGCGTACCGCATCTTTGAGGGCAACTGAGTAGAACTTTTACGCAGGAACGCAGCGCGGGGAGAAGCCACGTCCCGACGCAACAACACCGCCTCTGCACCCATCATGGCGTTCTTGGTACCCCCGAAGGAAACTGCGTCGACACCGGCACCAAACGTCATGGCCCGAAATGTGTTGGCGTCACCACCCAATGCAGCCGTTGCATTGGCAATACGTGCGCCATCTAGGTGCACGCGCATACCGTACGAATGTGCAACATCGCACAATTCACGTATTTCATCAATGGAATACAACGTTCCCAATTCAGTTGCTTGCGTTATGGAAACGACGCCGGGCTGCACATGGTGCACGTTGCCAAGATTGTGCGACAACGAATGCAGATCAGCAGGTGTCACTTTCGCCGTGGAAGATTGCACATCATGCAACTTCACACCCAGAATCCGTTCGGGAGCTCCGGTTTCGTCGACATTGATGTGCGACCACTGTGTGCACACCACGGAATCTCCGGGCTGCAACAGACTTCCCAGGGCAACGATGTTTGAACCAGTGCCATTGAAAGTGAACAGAACCTCAACATCCTCATCACACAGGTCCTGAAACAATGCGATTGCCTGTTGCGTGAGTGCGTCGCCGCCATATGCCACCACGTGACCTGAATTGGCTGCGTCGATGGCGCCTAGGTAACGGGGGTGCGTGCCGCTGAAGTTGTCACTGGCGAAGAACCGTTGGGGGGCCACAGGAATATCCACAACAAAGAATCATAGTTCTCCTACTATTTCGTCATGACGAAATCAGCCTCTGGGGCAGAGGCGCGGGCAGAAGATCGGCGTTGCCGATGGTGCCGGCATGTGCTGCCCGAGTCCCACGGTCCGGGACGACGCAAAGAATTTTGTAGCCAGAAATGTCGCCAATGGGACTGGGTGGCACGCCAGCGAGCACACGATCTGGAATTGTCTGAAAACGAACTGGTGATGACACGCGACGAACTCGACACGTTGAAAGATCAGATTTATGTATTGCATTGCGCTGTTGTCGATGCACAACAAGATCTGCGTTCGGGACGTCCTACAAAGGACAGCTTGCTGGAGTTACTGCATTGGCTCATTGAGGCGGCCGAACCTGTCACAGCCGCCTCTCTGACTCCGTCTATACGCCCATAATGTCCGTTATGTAATTATTTGATTTCCTATTATCCGCAAGGTTTTATCGATGCTCACTGCCCCCAAGCCGCGCCATATGGTGCCTGTATGACGATTCGCCCGCTTGGACCAGGCAAACCCATCGACCAGGTACTGGATGACCTGGAGTCGTTTCGTAGCCACGACG
>JALQYL010000200.1 GCA_023254135.1 Ilumatobacteraceae bacterium
TTCGCCTTCTAGCTTTAGCTTCTTAAATGCTTGTGTTGCAGCCTGCAAGAGTGCTACGCCACCACCGGCAACGATTCCTTCTTCTACTGCAGCCTTTGCGTTACGCACTGCATCTTCGATGCGGTGCTTGCGCTCTTTGAGTTCAACCTCAGTTGCAGCTCCTGCCTTGATAACAGCTACGCCACCAGCAAGCTTGGCAAGGCGCTCTTGTGCCTTTTCGCGATCGTAATCTGAATCTGTCTTCTCGATTTCGTTGCGAATCTGGTTAACGCGACCCTTGATCTGGTCAGCATCTCCAGCGCCTTCAACGATTGTTGTCTCTTCCTTAGAGATAACAACCTTGCGAGCGCGACCGAGAAGTTCAAGGCCAGCTGTTTCAAGCTTGAGGCCAACTTCTTCAGAGATAACTGTTGCACCTGTAAGAATTGCAATGTCCTGAAGCATCGCCTTGCGACGATCTCCGAATCCTGGAGCCTTAACAGCTGCAGAACGGAATGTTCCCTTGATCTTGTTAACAACCAAAGTAGCAAGTGCTTCACCTTCAACATCTTCAGCGATGATTGCAAGTGGCTTGCCTGACTGCATTACCTTCTCGAGCAATGGAACGAGATCCTTGATTGAAGAGATCTTGTTGTTGACGATCAAGATGTACGCATCTTCAAGAACTGTCTCCATGCGATCTGTATCTGTTACGAAGTATGGTGACAAGTAACCCTTATCAAAGCGCATACCTTCTGTGAGCTCGAGCTCGAGACCGAATGTGTTTGATTCTTCAACAGTGATAACGCCTTCTTTGCCGACCTTATCCATAGCTTCTGCAATCATCTCGCCGATTGTTGTATCAGCTGCAGAGATAGATGCTGTTGCTGCGATCTGTTCCTTTGAATCTACTGACTTCGCCATGGAGAGAAGTTCGGCAACAATTGCTGCAACTGCCTTCTCGATACCGCGCTTTAGC
>JALQYL010000201.1 GCA_023254135.1 Ilumatobacteraceae bacterium
TCTGCTCCGCGCACATACGTGGTGGGAATGATGGGAATGCCGGCGGCTTCCATTTCACCCAGGTACACCTTGTCGGTGTTCCACTGAATCACTGCAGCCGAGTTATGCAACACGGTCTGCGATGACACAGCACCAAGCCACGCAACAAACTCTTCATAACGGCGGTGATAATCCCACGGCGAACGAACCACGGCACTTGAGTACGAAGCCCAATCAACTGAAGAATCATCCCAGTTCACAACATCGGCGATGATTCCGCGATCGCCCAAGGCACGAATGAGCAATGGCAAATCCGTGTCGTGTTCACGTGCTTCTGCACAACTCACCAATGCAATCTTCTTTGCCACGCGCATCAGGCTACCCACGCACCAACTTCACTCATCACAACAACAATCACGACAAACAAAAGGCCCGCGGATTTCTCCGCGGGCCTTTCTGAAGTTCTACCGAACGAACGATTTAGAAGTCGTCCATTCCGCCGCCGTGGCTGTGACCGCCTGCAGCCTCTTCAGGCTTGTCAGCAATCACTGCTTCGGTGGTGAGGAACAATGCGGCAATTGATGCTGCGTTCTGCAATGCAGAGCGTGTCACCTTTGCAGCGTCGATAACGCCAAGCTTCACGAGGTCTTCGTATTCGCCGGTTGCAGCATTGAGGCCTTCGTTGCCCTTCAGGCTCTTCACCTTGGCGACAACAACGCCACCTTCCATGCCAGCGTTCTCAGCGATTTGCTTGAGTGGACCTTCCAGTGAACGTGCCACCATGCGTGCGCCTGTTTGCTCGTCACCAGAAAGCTTGTCAGCTGCTGCGGTTACTGCGTCTTGTGCGCGAAGCAATGCAACGCCGCCGCCAGGAACAACACCTTCTTCAATAGCTGCCTTGGTGGTGCTCACAGCATCTTCAATGCGGTGCTTCTTTTCCTTGAGCTCTACTTCTGTAGCTGCGCCCACCTTGAG
>JALQYL010000202.1 GCA_023254135.1 Ilumatobacteraceae bacterium
AACCTGCGCCAGCTCGACAACCTGCTGAAGACGCTGCTGGCGCTGGTCGACGACGGCACCGAGCTGGGGTTGTCCCACCTGCCGGATACCCTGCGCGAACAGCAGCAGCCGGCGGCGGCGGGCAGCGCCAGCGGCGGGCAGCTGGCAGCGCTGCTGCAACAGCACGGCGGCAATGCCAGCGCCGCCGCGCGCGCGCTGGGCATCAGCCGCAGCACCTTCTACCGCCGCCTGCGCCAGGGCTGAGGCGCAACGTTTCACGTGGAACGCCATGCCGGACAACCGCCACTGCGGCGCCGGCACGATCGCATTTTGGTGTTGCGCGGATGCAGGCTATACCTCAGAACAACATCGCGCGGCGGCAGCAGCCAATGCACCCGCCCCGGCAGCAGGAGTATCCGGCATGGAAGCAAGACTGAGTTTTGTCACCCTCGGCGTCGCCGACCTGGCGCGCGCCACCGCCTTCTACCGCGAGGTGTTGCAGTTACCTCAGGTCGCGATGCCGGACGACGCCGGCGTCGCCTTTTTCGAACTCGGCCACACCTGGCTGTCGCTGTACCCGCGCGCGGCGCTGGCCGCCGATGCCGGCGTGGCGGACAGCCCGCCGGCGGCGTTTCCCGGCTTTGCGCTGGCGCACAATGTCCGCAGCGCGGTACAGGTGGATGCGCTGCTGGCCAAGGTCGCCGCGCGCGGCGGCCGCATCGTCAAGCCGGCGCAGGACGCGTTCTGGGGCGGGCGCAGCGGCTACTTCGCCGACGCCGACGGTTTCCTGTGGGAAGTGGCGTGGAACCCGGCGTTCCCGCATGTCTGAACCCGCGCCCGCGGCCAGGTTGGCCGCAGGCACCCGAGCATGCAAGGAGGCATCATGCCGCTACCGCCATTCGACGAGCATCTGGATCTGCAGCTGGGCTGCGACATCGACCTGCCGCCAGCGCTACTGTGGCAGGTGTGG
>JALQYL010000203.1 GCA_023254135.1 Ilumatobacteraceae bacterium
TGCACCAAAAGGACGACAAGGTTTGGATTGAAATCTTACCTTCTCAATTAGGCAAGCCTTTCTTCTTTTCCTACAACGTGCCACGCTCCATTGGCGAGCGTGGTTTGTATGGCAGCCAAATGGGCGGCTCCAAGTTGGTGGAGTTTCAAAAGGTGGGCAATCAGGTTCAGTTGATTGCCAAGAACACACAGTTTTTTGCCAAAGAGGGCACACCGCAAGCGCAGTTTGTGTCTGAGTCTTTCTCTGACAGTTTGATGAGCAGCGCGGCTGTCGTGTCAGCACCGAATCCTGAAACCAAATCTATTTTGATTGAGGCTAACGCGCTGTTGTTCTCGGACATTCCGGGTTATCAAACGGGCTTGGAATACGCGTTTCGCATGCCATTCAGTCTTGATACTCGAAACACCTCGTTCAGTTCTACCAAGAACACGCCATTACTAACAGGTTTGGAAGTAAGAGCCCATTTTGCAGTGCCTAAGTTATCGGCGCCACCGATGATGCCTTCGCCTGTGCCATCGCCGCCTCCGCCCACTGCCACGCCAGACCCTCGCAGCATGTTTGTATCTTTCTATTACAGCATGATGCCATTGCCTGATCCCATGGCTACAAGATTGGCAGATGAGCGAGTCGGCTTCTTTACTGTTGCTCGTTCTGACTTAACTTCAGATGCCAAAATTAAATCGAAAACGCATTACTTGAAACGTTGGCGATTGGAAAAGAAGGATCCTTCTGCGGTTGTTTCTGAGCCTAAAGAACCTATTGTTTATTGGCTTGATAAAAACATACCTTTGAAATATCGAGCAACTGTGACAGAAGGTGTTCTTGAATGGAACAAGGCTTTCGAAAAAGCAGGTTTTAAAAATGCGTTGGTTGTAAAACAACAGCAAGACAATGACGACTTCAATAACATGGATGCACGTCATG
>JALQYL010000204.1 GCA_023254135.1 Ilumatobacteraceae bacterium
TTTTCTTGCAGAGCAAACATCACTTTTTCTTCCTCTGGTTCTGCGTGATCATGTCCAATAATGTGCAGCAAGCCATGTGTAGCCAAGATGTAGATCTCGTGTTCAGTTGAATGACCTTGTTTTAAAGCTTGGGCCGCAGCAACAACAGGGCTAATGACGATGTCGCCAAGTGTTACTGCTTCACCTTCGGTTTCTGGCATATCCATGGGAAATGACAAGACATCGGTAGTACCTGGTTCATCCATCCACTTGATGTGAAGCTCTGTCATGTAATCATCATCGACAAAAGAGACATTGATTTCACACTCAGGGTTTAAATTTAACGCCAAGAGCGCAAAGGTCATCAGCGAAGTTATTTCAGTGGCCGGAACTAGCTGCCCTGAAGTGTTTGTTACCTCAATTGTCATTGTTGGCGAATTGTTCGCAATGCTTGCTTGGCTTCATCAAACTTGTCGTAGGCCTTAACGATGTCACCGATTAAGCGGTGACGCACAACATCTTCAGCGGTTAATTCAAGAAATGCGATGTCATCAATATCCTTCAAGATATCGCGCACAACCTTTAGGCCCGAGTGTTGACCACCAGGTAGATCGATCTGAGTCACATCGCCGGTAACAACCATCTTTGACCCAAAACCTAAACGGGTTAAAAACATCTTCATCTGTTCTGGTGTTGTGTTCTGCGCTTCATCCAAGATTACAAAGGCATCATTTAAGGTGCGACCGCGCATGTAAGCAAGTGGTGCAACCTCGATGATTCCAGATTGCATCAAACGTGGAATCGAATCAATATCGATCATGTCATGCAGTGCATCAAACAATGGGCGAAGATACGGATCGATCTTTTCACTTAACGTGCCGGGCAAGAAACCTAAGTGTTCTCCTGCTTCAACCGCAGGACGGGTCAAGATAAT
>JALQYL010000205.1 GCA_023254135.1 Ilumatobacteraceae bacterium
ACATTCGTAAAGCATACTTGAATTTTTTTGAATCAAAAGGACATTTAATTGTTCCTTCTGCCCCAATCGTTTTAAAAGACGACCCAACTTTGATGTTCAACAACTCGGGAATGGCCCAATTCAAAGAATATTTTTTAGGCAATGGAACTCCAAAAAGTCCAAGAATTGCCGATACGCAAAAATGTCTTCGTGTTTCTGGTAAACACAATGATTTAGAAGATGTAGGTTTTGACACCTATCATCATACGATGTTTGAAATGCTTGGAAACTGGTCGTTTGGCGATTATTTCAAGAAAGAAGCATTGGCTTGGGCTTGGGAATTCTTAACTGAAGTATTGAAGTTAGACAAAGACCGTTTATACGTTTCTGTTTTCGAAGGAAATCCAGCCGAAAACGTTCCGTTTGACCAAGAGGCTTTTGATATTTGGAAGCAATACGTTTCGGAAGACCGCATCATCTTAGGAAACAAAAAAGACAACTTCTGGGAAATGGGCGACCAAGGTCCGTGTGGTCCATGTTCTGAAATTCATATCGATTTACGTTCAAACGAAGAAAGAGCTAAAGTTTCAGGAAGAGAATTAGTCAATGCTGATCATCCGCAAGTAGTGGAAATTTGGAACAACGTATTTATGGAATTCAACCGTAAAGCCGATGGTTCGTTAGAAAAATTACCAGCACAACACGTAGATACCGGAATGGGATTTGAGCGTTTGTGTATGGCGATGCAAAACGTAACTTCAAATTATGATACGGATGTTTTCACGCCGCTTATCGCAAAAGTTGAAGAAATTACAGGATTAAAATACACTTCAAACGAAGTTAAAAACATATCAGAAGAACAAAACAAAACGAACATTGCGATTCGTGTAATTGTAGACCACGT
>JALQYL010000206.1 GCA_023254135.1 Ilumatobacteraceae bacterium
AATATTTGATGCCACATTGTTTGATTTATCGTTTCCTTCTAAAGTTACATCGTTAGTAAGAATGTACTGACGCTCACCCGGTAGCACATAATGCAAACGTGCACGAGCCTGAGACTTTATGTAGTTTGGATCATTCCAAAGTTCAAGCTCTTTACGTGCCTCTTCAAGCGCCACTCTGTTTGCCTCAACTTGGGCAGAGAGCGCGTTAATTTGTGCGCGTTGTGCGAAATATTTCTGAAGTGGAGAGCCAATCATGATTATCACACCAAAGAAAAAAGCAGCTACTGCTAGAAAACGTGATGACTTATCAAAACGCTTTCGGCGGTAACTGCTTCTTCGACGAGGCAATTCAAATCATCCTTTAAATTAATTACTTAAAGCGTGGGAAGGCGCCACGACCTGCATAGCGTGCGCCTTCAGCAAGTTCATCTTCGATACGAAGCAATTGATTGTATTTTGCAACGCGTTCGCTTCGAGCAGGTGCACCTGTTTTGATCTGGCCACAGTTAGTAGCAACGGCAAGATCTGCAATGGTGACATCTTCAGTTTCGCCTGAACGGTGGCTCATCATGCTGCGATAACCAGCGCGATGCGCCATTTCAACTGCATCTAAAGTTTCAGTTAATGAACCAATCTGATTTACCTTAACCAGCAGCGCATTTGCGGTGTTAGCTGCAATTCCCTTTGCTAGACGTTCTGGATTGGTAACAAATAAGTCATCGCCTACTAGCTGCACTTTGGTACCAAGTTCCTGAGTAATTGCAGCCCAGCCATCCCAATCATCTTCATTTAATGGATCTTCGATAGAAACAAGTGGATATGAAGATACCAAGCTTGCATAGTAAGCAATCATTTCTGATGCTGTTAATTGCTTGCCT
>JALQYL010000207.1 GCA_023254135.1 Ilumatobacteraceae bacterium
ACCAAGTTTTTCCTGGTCGCCCTTTGTCTTAGGTTCAATCGCAACTTCGATAACTGGATTTGGGAATTCCATTGATTCAAGAATTACCGGCTTATCTGTATCGCAAAGAGTTTCGCCAGTTGTGGTGTCCTTAAGACCCATAACTGCGCAGATCATGCCTGCTGATGCCTCTTCGATTTCTTCGCGCTTGTTAGCGTGCATCTGATAAATCTTGCCGATACGTTCCTTGCGGTCCTTATTTGAGTTAAGAACTGCAGAGCTGGTCTTCATAACACCTGAATAAACACGGATAAATGTCAACTTACCAAGGTGTGGATCTGTCATGATCTTGAATGCAAGAGCTGACATTGGTTCGTCGTTATTTGGCTTACGTGTTACTTCGATTGAAGAATCTGCAACGTTATGTCCAACAATCGCATCAACATCTAGTGGTGATGGAAGGTAGCGAACTACAGCATCAAGCATTGGCTGAACACCCTTATTCTTGAAAGCAGAACCAGTTAGAACTGGAACAGCCTTTGCAGCAAGAGTTGCACGGCGGATACCTGCGATGATTTCAGCTTCTGAAAGTTCAGCACCTTCAAGGTACTTCTCCATGATCTGATCATCAGATTCTGCAAGTGTTTCTAAGAATTCGTGGCGAGCTTTATCAGCTGCTTCTTTTAGATTAGCTGGAATCTCTTCGATTACGTAATCTTCGCCCTTCTTTGTTTCGCCTGGCCATACAAGAGCCTTCATTGCAATTAGATCAACAACGCCCTGGAAGTCACCTTCTAGACCAATTGGAATCTGCAATACAAGAGCAGTTGCATTAAGACGTGAACGAATCATGCCAACGCACATATCGAAGTTAGCACCGGTACGGTCTAACT
>JALQYL010000208.1 GCA_023254135.1 Ilumatobacteraceae bacterium
AATAACGGGCGCAGAGCATGCCTTTCCGCAGGTAAGCGCCGCAGGGTCCATAGGAAGGACCGCAAAGATGCCAAATACAGACATGCTCACGAGAGTGATGACCACAAGGGTCGCACTCAATCGACGAGCTAGGTACTTCAACATCTTCTTCTCCTTAGTAATTCAATAAAAATTTTCTTGCTTTCGTGAAGTTGCGGGCGGCTCATAATTGAACCGCCCGCAACTCTTACGAATTGCTAACTAACGCGAGATTTAACTCTTGTTAATTAGTTCTTTACGTACATACCACCGAAGCCGAAGTTACCTTGTGGCTCCCAGTAGTAAACGCCGCCGACCTTAGAGCCCCAGACTTCCTGGCCCTTAGAGAAGACAGGACGGATGATCCAGTACTGGTCCATCACGTACTGAGCAAGTTCTTGCCATCCCTTTGCCTGCTTAGCGCGGTTTGTTTCAACCTTAGTTGCATCAGACTTCTTCTTGAATGCTGCGTATGCAGGATCATCCCAGTTCTGTGACAAGTTAAATCCGCCCTCTTTAGTAAAGAGTTCAGGAATAACTGTTGATGCATTTGCCCAGTCAGCTCCCCAACCAGCAGATGAAATGTCATTCTGCTTGTCGCGGTTCTGAACTGTTGAGTAGTACTGACCTGAAGGAATGAAGTTGAACTTGATATTGATTCCAGCTGCCTTGAGAGCATCGCCGATCAATACTGCTGCCTTCTGGTTAGTTGCTGTGTTTGAAATATCCCAAACGATTCCCTTATCAGCTGCTGTTGCGCGTGAGTAAGCATCAGGACATGAAGTCTTTGCCTTCTCGAGCAATGAAGCTGCATAGGTTGCGTTTCCTGTGATCTT
>JALQYL010000209.1 GCA_023254135.1 Ilumatobacteraceae bacterium
CGCGTGATACGTGGAACCTGCGCGCGTGCGAACTCTTCGTTCAACACCGCCACCTCTACACCGGTCAGTCCGCGACCGCCGTATTCCTTCGGCCAAGACACACACATGTAGCCCGCTTCAGTGAGCTTCTTTGCCCATTCGCTGGCTCCCTTTACTTGACCACCACGTGCCAACTGATCGGCCGAAACGCCGATGAGTTCTTTTGGCTTGTTTGCTTCCAACCACTCGCGCAGTTCAGCGCGAAATGCTTGTGCGGCAGGTCCGAGATCGAGTTCTAATGGCATGTTTCCCCCTAGCGATTACTAGGTGACATTCTTTCATCTACGACAGCGTGGGCAAGAACCGAAGAATGGCCTCGTTCACGGGACCCGAGTGGGTCATATTGGCCGCATGAGGTCCGCCTTCGATGGCCACCAAAGTGGTGGGGCCAGCAATCTTGTCGCGCAATTCTTCCGCCTTCGAAAACGGGATGGATGCATCCGCAGTGCCATGCACAATGAGAGCAGGACAGGTGATCTCTGACAGTCGCGCAGTGATGTCGTCACGATGCATGAGACAGTGGAACGCTGGTACAACCTGGTCTTGCGGAATGGCCGCCCACTTGGCAAACCATTCGGGCCATTCACCAGGACCAAGGATGAGGCTGGCAATCACGTCCTGCACCACTGCCACACCATGCTCCAACCACGCAGCCAACATGGCGTTGTATGGCTCCACAGATGCGGGGTCTTCCGTGCCCGCTTGCGTGTCGAGCAAGATCAATCCACGCACGCGCTCGGGCGCAGTGAGCGCCACGCGCATAGACAAGAAACCACCCTGCGACATGCCACCGATGACTGCCTTATCAAT
>JALQYL010000020.1 GCA_023254135.1 Ilumatobacteraceae bacterium
CACAACGATGAGCGCAAAGATAAGGAAGAAGCGCCAGATTGGAAGCGGGTCCTCATATCCGGTCAAGCCAAGAATTGAAGTAACAAATACTGCTGTCATCGTGCCCATCATAAAAATTTCAGAGTGGGCAAAGTTGATGAGGCGTAACACGCCGTACACCATGGTGTAACCAAGGGCCACCAGTGAATAGATGAGTCCGAGCACCAAACCAGACACGGTGAGGTCCCAGAACGTTTTATAAATAAGCCAGTCGCGCATAATCCCTACGTTTCGCGTGCGTTCATTCAGATTATTGCAAAAGCGGCTGGGAACGAATTCCCAGCCGCTTTCAACAATTGTTCAAGTCGGTGTTTTACCGACGCGAAATCACTTGATCTCTTGGAGGAAAGTGATCTTGCCGCTCTTGACCTGGTACAGGTAGATGCCGCCCTCGGTCACATCGCCGTTCTCGCCGAACTTGATGTGCTTCGAAGCACCTTCCATGTCGGTTGCCTTCACAGCTGCGAGTACTGCAGCGCGGTCCTTGGCGCCGCCCTTGATAGCTGCGAGGATCACATTTGCTGCGTCGTAGTACTCAGCACCGTACGTGCCAGGGAACTCGTTGTACTTGGCCTGCCACTTGGCAATGAAGTCTGCGGAACCGTCTTGGCATGGGCAGCTGATAAGTGCGCCTTCTGCTGCTGGGCCTGCTGCGTCAGCAAAGCCAGCCTGGTCCTTCACGCCGTCGCCACCCACGAGGATTGCGGTCACGCCGCCGTCCTTGAGCTGCTGAGCAAGCTTTGCTGCTTCGCCGTAGTAGCCACCGTAGAAGATGTAGTCAACGCCGGCTGACTTCATCTTGGTCACTGCTGCTGAGAAGTCAGCTGCCTTTGGATCGATGGTGTCTTCTGCAACAACTGCTGAGCCAAGTGTTGACTTCACAGCGTCTGCAAGACCCTTGCCGTAGTCGGAAGCGTCGTCGATGACGCCAGCCTTCTTGGCAACTGACTTGAGGTAGTTAGCAATTGCAGGACCCTGCTTTGCGTCGTTTGCCAACAAGCGGTGGAAGATCTTCCAGCCGTTGTTCTGCAATTCAGCGTTTGTTGCTGAACCGGTAACGGTCACGAGGCCAGCTGCTTCGTACTTGGGATTAGCCGCATTTGACTCACCTGAGAATCCAGGTCCGATGATGCCGAGAATTGTTGCATCGTCGATTGCTGCCTGAGCAGCTGCTGGTGCCTTTGCAGGGTCACCCTGTGTGTCGAACTTCTTCAACACAACACAAGCATCCTGGTGCTCTGCGTTGTATTCGTCGATTGCGAGGTTTGCACCCTTGATCATTGGAACACCAAGTGCACCAGCGTCGCCGGTTTCTGCACCCTGCCAGCCGATTGCGGCTACTGGGCTTTCGCAAACAAATGCGTCTGACGATGGTGCTGCAGTCGTGTCAGCTGAATCGCTGCTGGAACCGCAAGCGGTAACAACGAACGACATTGCTGCAAGAACCGCACCAGCGCGAAGCAGGTTTGATTTCTTCATGTGTTTCTCCCCCTAGGAGACGTTGACGACCAAAAGGCCGTTACTGGGTAGTAGAGCCAAGTTACAGGGGGTTTTGAGCCAAAATCAATGGAGAGACAAGCGATTTATCAGCCGCACCACATCAACGTGACTGTTATAAAGAGGAGCAAATCCAAAGCGCATGAGGTCGGGGGGACGAAAGTCAGCGACTATTCCTTCCGCGGCCATGGCATCCACCAAGGGCTTGCCCTCGGCAAATCCAAGCGCCACATGGCTTCCGCGCTCGTTGGCATTCAAGGGCGACCGGATAACAAACCCTTTGTCCACCAAATGTTCCTGAGCCAGTTCCACGAACAACGAGGTGAGCGAGACACTCTTTTCCCGCAGTTGCTGCATGCTCACACCTTCAAATACGTGAAGAGCCGCCTCCAGCGACTTCATACTCAGAACATTGGCCGTTCCCGTGAGAAACCGAGAAATACCCTCGGCGGGGCGATAACCCACTTCAAAGGCGAACGGCTCACTGTGGCCCCACCACCCCTGCAGTGGCTGACCTGACTCCGCGAGTAATCGAGGTGCCACATATATGAATGCCGATGCGCCAGGGCCCCCATTGAGATATTTGTATCCACACCCCACGGCGAAGTCGATGTCGTGCTCGGCAGCGTTGAACGGCACTGCGCCGGCAGAGTGCGCAAGGTCCCACACCATCAGCGCACCGTTGGCGTGCGCCGCTGCGGTAATGCCTGCGAGGTCAAGAATTCGCGCTGATCGGTAGTCAACATGTGTGGCCGTCACAACGGCCGTGCGTTCGGAAATGGCACCGATGATTTCGTCTGCGGTCACAGCAATCAACTTCATGTTGTGTTGGTCGGCAACGCTTTGTGCAATGTAGATGTCAGTGGGGAAATTGTTGATGTCAATCACAATCTCTGTTCGGCCGGGCCGCAGTGCAACGGCTGCCATGAGGGCCTTGTGCAAATTGATGGATGTGTTGTCACACGCAATCACCGTGTCGGGTGCCGCGCCGATGAGAGGAGCAATCTTGTTGCCCACGCGCGCAGGCATGGCCAACCAATCTTCGTTCCACGAACGAATCAGCCGTTCACGCCATTCAAATTCAATGGTGCGGTGCAGCACTTCACGTGAGCGAAATGTGAGTGGCCCGAGTGAGTTGCCATCGAAGTAGAGAACATCCTCTGGGATATCGAAGTGGCTTCGAAGATGCGCCAATGAATCGTTTGCGTCAAGTTCGGCGGCGCGTGCGAATGCGGCATCAAGCGACATGAGAATCCTCCGTGAGAATATTGAGCACCCAGTCTCCCACTGTGGTGCCCGCGGTCAAAAGGTCGTACGGAAGGTCGAAGTGATCTCTATCCCGAACCACTTCGCTGTGCACCTGAGTACCAACGGCCGCAAGATGTTCCGCATACTCAGAATTCTGACGAATGAACTCCGAAGATTCGTGCTGACCAACCGCCAGAAGCGCGTTGCGCAAGTGTGCGGATGAATTGAGCAGAAGTGGACTCACACGGATCGCAGAATTTTCATTGAGATGCAATGCATCGTTGGTGGGCGTGACCACGAGTGGACGCAGGTCGTACACACCACTCAATAACGCAACACCGTGCAACTGCGGGGCAATCACTGCATCACGGGCGCACATGGCGGCCAAGTGTGCGCCGGCACTGGTACCGGCCAACACCACACGCGATGGTTGTGCCATCTCTATGGTGCGCGCCACTTCGATGAGACATTCATGAATGATCTGCTCCACGGAAGCGTGCGGTGCGAGTGTGTATTCCACGGCGTGGAACGAAATGCCGAGTCGTTGTGCATCGGCTGCGTTGAAACGTGAATCCGCCGCGGACAATGCCTGCCAATAACCGCCATGAATGAAGATGAGCAGTGGTTGTCCCGACGTGACGAGATTGACCTCATCAAACGGTGCCGAACGTGTTCGATACTCGCCGAGGTAATCGTTCAGTGGTCGTAATGCGAATTGGGAGGGCGAATACTGCCGGTCCACTTCCTCGGGCGTTGCAGTGCGCCAGTCGAAGGAAGTCATGGGTTCAGGGTAGAGGGCGCTCGCCCGCAATGGTGGTGCGGTGCATCTCCCTGCGGAAGCCGGCGTAATCATTCAATGCGTAATGCTGAGTGGAACGGTTGTCCCAAATGGCGAGGTCCCCCACTGTCCACTTGTGTCGATAACCGAACTTTGCGTCCGTGGTGTGAAGGTGCAGCCACTCCATGAGCTTCACCTTCTCTGCATCATCCTGGACGCCAACAAGATCACGCACGTAGGCGCGGTTGAAGAACAACACTTTCTTTCCGGTCTCAGGATGCGTAGTAATCAACGGGTGCACTTCGTATTCGTTTGCCGAGTCATCACACACGATGTTCATGCTCGACAAACCGGAATGAATTGCCTGCATCTTTGGTGAGTACGCATCACGTGCGCTGTGCACACCCTGAAGTTCAGCGAACTGTGATTGTTGTGATGGCGACAACGCGTTGTATGCGGCTGTCATGGAACTCCACAACGTGTCTCCCCCATATGGCGGAATATCTATGGCATGCAATACCGTGAACGATGGTGGTGCTGGTTGAAAACTGAAATCACTGTGCCATGCTCCGCCAAAATTGAAAGCGTTGCCGTCGCTGGCCTCTTTCAACACCTTGATGACTTCAGGGTGGTCAGGGCTGGGTTCCACGAACGGTGAGTCTGCGGCGGGTCCGAGACGATGAGAGAACTCCACTTGCTCGAGCGGTGTGAGTTGTTGGTTCGGAACAATCACTACGCCGTGTTCACACGACAGGGCACGCAGTTCTTCCAATGCACCGTCGCTGAGCACGCGAACATCATCCACGTGCACTCGGGCTCCCATGACACCGGTCAACCGTTCCACTTGCATGCCCACACCGTAGAACAACCGCCGGATGGGTTGTTCACCCTGGCTGCTGTGGCAACATCTATCTCGTGGCTTTTCGAGATGGTGATGGATGGGTGTTGTGCGAACGATGCCAGTCGCGCCATTGGGGACTCCACGGTGCCGCTGGGTTGTTGCTGGTGCGCATCGACATAGAGCCCGTTCTGGTGCTGTTGCAGTTGCGTGCCGGATGGACACATGGTGGAGGCACCTGGGCACTGCCCGGTGGTGCACTTGATTCGCATGAACACCCCGTACAGGCTGCGGTGCGTGAGGCGTACGAAGAGACAGGTATCGACCCTGAATTCGTGAAGCCGCAGATCATGTACTCAGATGACCATGGCAACTGGCGCTACGACACGGTGATCGCACACACCTCTGTCGACGTGGGTGCGTACGAAGCCAACGCCGAGTCAGAGGCTCTGCACTGGGTTCCCATTGACGATGTCGCCGCATATGACCTGCACCCAGGGTTGCGCCACACATGGCCACACCTCATTGACTTGGTGAAGTCATCCATCGTAGATCTGTAACGTGAAAAAGAAATCCGTACTTCCGCTGATGCTTGCGTCGGGCTTGGGCTCCATGAGTTACGGAACCATCTTCACCATCGTTGATGATCTTCGTGACAAGTACTCGATTAGCGAGGCTCGACTGGGTCTCATCATGGGTGTGGGTTTCTTCGCTGGATTTGTTGCCAATGTCTTCATTGCGCCATATGCCGACAGAGGTCATGCAAAGAAAATGATTTTGGCCGGAATCGTTGTGCAGTTACTTGGAAACACCGCATTTGGTTTTATGCATTCATTTGGCGCACTCTTTCTCGCCCGTGCCATCATGGGCATCGGTGGCGGCATGATGTACCCCGCAATTCGTCGCATCGTCATATTGGCTGACCCCGACAACATGGGTTCCAACCTTGGTCGAATGTTGAGTGTGGATGTGGGTGGCTTCACGCTTGGCCCCATGCTTTCCGCCCTCACAGTAGGGACACTCGGTATTGCATCGCCGTTCCTGATTATTTCTGGCGTGATGGTGTTCGTGGGTTTGAACATCATTCGAATTCCGGTGAAAGAGGCGCACATTGACGATGCACCTCCTCAACGACTTGCATTCGACCTATTTCGACAGCGCGCCTTTACTGGCACTATCACCATGAGTTCCGCGCTTTTCGTTCTCATCGGCACATTCGATGCACTGTGGTCAATGATGATGAAAGATATGCATGCGGCGGCCTGGATTTCGAATCTCGGTATTTCATTGTTCGCGGTGCCCATGCTTTTTCTTGGACCAATTGGTGGTCGCTTCACGCAGAACATTGGTCCGTTCAAAGCGAGCATTGGTGGCCTCACATTGGGTGCTGGCATTCTCACCATGTACGGCACACTGCCCTCGCCGTATCCCATGCTGGCGTTTGGCGTGATGCACGGAATCATTGACGGACTCACCGTGACAGGCGGATCCTCGGCGTTGGCCATGATTGTGCCCAAGGCCCGCATCGCATCTGCGCAAGGCATGCAGGGTGCAACACAAACGATCATCGGTGGAATTGCGTCAGTTGCGGCAGGTGCTGCATACGGTGCGTTTGGGCGCACCACCACATTCTCTTCGGCCGCAATCATCATGCTGATGCTCGTTGGAACGGGAACTTGGCTTGTTCGCGACCACATTCAAATCAAAGGTTCAGATGGCCTTGATTTTGAATCTGAAAGCGCTATTGAACCAATTCTGTAGTTCGAATTACTTGGCAGCTTGAATTGCTGACCACACGTTGAACGACGTGCACGGCATGTCGATGTGTGTGATTCCCAAATGACTCACTGCATCCACCACTGCGTTGTGCACGGCAGGTGTCGCGCCAATGGTGCCGGCCTCTCCGATTCCCTTTGCACCCAGTGGGTTGCGCGGTGTTGGAGTTTCCATGGGAACTCGTTCGAACGAAGGAAGTTCAGCAGCAGAGATCATGCCGTAGTCGGCAAGGTTCGATGTGATGGGGTTGCCATCAGGGTCGTATGCCACCACTTCCAGCAGTGCTTGGGCGATGCCCTGGGCGAGACCGCCGTGCACCTGTCCGTCAACGAGGAGCGGATTGATGATGGTGCCGGCGTCGTCGCACGCGATGTGTCGCACCACGGCAACTGCACCCGTGTCGGTATCTACTTCCACCACACACACGTGTGATCCGAAGGGGAACGTAGAGCCTTCTGGCACGTAATCAACTTCCGCTTCCAATGCTTCGTCGAGACCAACAACAAGCTCCGCCCACGTGCGTGATGGCGCAGGTGAACCTGCCACGTGGAACGCTCCACGCACGGTGTCGATCACCACGTCTTCTACTGCTGCCTCCAGCAAGTCTGCAGCGCGTTGCTTGGCCTTCTCGATAACTGCTTCTGCCGCGAGCTTCACTGCGCTGCCACCCACCTGCAACGACCGTGAACCACCGGTTCCGCCTCCGCGCGCAACATCGTCGGTGTCACCAAAGTGGAATTCCATTTTCTCCATGGGAATACCTGTTGCCTCAGAGACCAACATGGCCCACGCGGTGTGGTGGCCCTGACCGTGAGATGACGAACCAGTGCGGATGATGGCGCCACCGTCTGCGGTGATTTCCACTTGGCCGTAGTCACCACTGCCCATGGGGTTGGTGGTTTCCACGTCTGACGACAAGCCGATACCCAACTGCACGGGGTCGTTGTTTGCACGACGTCGAGCTTGTTCTGCACGCAACTCTGCATATCCAGCAGCGTCCAACGCCTTGTCGAGAGCCTTTGCGTATTCGCCGGAATCGTATTTGGCACCCATCGGAGTGACCAACGGAAAAGCCGACGGCTGCAGGTAGTTCTTGCGTCGTACTTCTGCGGGGTCGATACCCACCACTCGCGCGAACTCATCGATGGTGCGTTCGATCGCAGCTGTTGCTTCCGGACGACCTGCACCGCGATACGCAACCGTTGGCGTGGTGTTGGTGAGAACAGAATGTGATTCGAATTGCACGTTGGCAATGTCGTACACACCGCCAGCCATGAGACGGGTCATGAACGGCAACACGCCACCCATGCGTGCGTATGCACCATTGTCCTGGAGCAAATCGAGTCGATACGCGGTGATACGGCCATCCTTCGTGCCGCCCATCCGTGTGCGCTGACGCTGTCCGCGTCCATGTCCCATTGCCAACAGGTTCTCGGTACGTGTTTCTGTCCAACGTGCAGGACGATTCAACTTGCGCGCCACCCAACCAACGAGAATCTCATCGGGGTACACGCCGTTCTTTGCACCGAAGCCGCCGCCCACATCGGGAGTAATGACTCGAACTTGTTCCTTTTCAAGTCCAAACACCGCGGCCAAACCATCGCGTGCACCGTGTGCTCCTTGACTACATGCCCATTGCGTGAGGCGTTGCCCGTCCCACACGGATGCGCATGCACGAACTTCCATTGGTGTTGGCGCAACACGCTGATTTTCGATCACGAGATCTACCACCACGTCGCAACCAGCAAAGATGTCATCGTTGCTCGCAGCGGCAAACGTGAGAGAAACATTGGTGCCGGCTTCAGGGAACAACAACACGTCTCCCTTGAATGCCTCGTCAACATCCACCACTACGGGCAGCGGGTCGTAATCGACAATGACGGTTTCAGCAGCATCAACACCGCTCTCCTTGTCTTCACTGACAACGATGGCAATGAGGTCGCCCACGAAACGAACTGTGTCGATTGCCAAGAACGGATACGTCATGGACTTGTTCATCATGGGGTTTGCAGGGCCAGCCGGAGCAAGATCGATGTCTTTTGCGGTGTACACAGCAACAACACCGGGCATTGCCTCTGCTTCGCTGGTGTCGATACCAGTGATGCGAGCGTGTGCCATTTGCGAGCGCACATACGTGAGGTGCACTGCATTTGGAAGGTCCAGGTTGGCAATGTAAGTGCCCTGACCCGTGAGAAAGCGCGGGTCCTCGATTCGTACTACGCGTGTGCCAAGAATGCTCATGCTGTCCAACCTCCGTCAACGATGAATTCAGAACCAGTGGAGTATGCACTCTCGTCACTGCCCAAGTACAGAGCCATGCGCGCCACATGAATGGGTTCGGCCTCGTACCCCAGTGGAATGCGTGTTCGCACTGCATCGCGCACACCCTCGCCTGCTGCCTCGAATGTTTGCAACATGGGGGTGTCGATGATGCCTGGGTGAATGGAGTTCACACGAATTCCGAGTGGTGCAAGTTCCTTCGCGACACCCTTGGTCATTCCACGCACTGCCCACTTGCTCGCTCCGTACGCAAGGAACCCGGGTGTTCCCTGAATACCTGCAACGGACGAGATGTTGATGATGCTGCCCTTCTGGCGCTTCACCATATGAGGCACCACGGTCTTCATTCCCAGGAATACTCCGGTGACGTTGATATCCATGGTGCGCTCAAAATCCTCCAACGATGTGTCGAGCACGGATCCACGTTCGAAAATGCCCGCGTTGTTCACCAGAATGTCAATCTGTCCGAGCGACTTCACCACTTCATCCACCACTGCGGACCAGTCGGCCTCGTTGGTGACATCATGACGTAGGAACGTGCACACCGAACCGTCGGGAGACAATCGCTTCGCCGTTTCCTGGCCCACATCCTCACGAACATCGGTGATCACCACTCGCGCACCTTCTTCAATGAAGAGCTGCGCCTCTGATGCTCCCATTCCACGAGCGCCACCCGTGATGAGCGCAACTTTCCCGGCCAGACGGTTATTTCCCATGCACAGGTTTTACTCCATATATGTACAAAACCCCTACCTAGAGGGACGGCACTGGGTTCCAGACCTACAAATCGTGATGGATTTTCGTAACCTTGCCGAATGTTGTTCCGCTGGAACGTTCGCATGGTGGTGATCGCGAGCATGATGCTCGCATCGTGCGGCGCCCGCACAACTACTGACTCCAATCCCACTGCCGCGCTTGCGGCAGGCATTTCCGAACAGTGCAGCAAGCTGGAGAAGCCTGAATTGGGTGCGGGAACGGTTTGCTTCGACAGCGGTTTTCGTATTGCCAGCGATGATTTTTCGTTTACCAACTGGGGTCGCTCCAACAACGCCGACTCGAACGTGACGGTGCAAACCCTCATAGACCTGTTCGGCCATTCCTCCATTTGCATGCCTGGCGCAACAACCGCATGTGTGATGCGCCCATCCACCATTCAGCAGTTGGAACAATGGAACAACGCATTGTCAGGAGGACGCTGCGAGGGAATTGCAACTCTCGCAAGCCGCCTGTTCTTGAAATACGACCGCCCTGATGATTTCGCACCGGGCGTGCAGAAAGCAGCAGACCTCAAGGTCACAGATGGCACCCTCGCACAAGACATTGTTCGTTGGTGGGCCACGCAATTTCTCACTGAAGTCAGGGATCGTGCCGCGGAGTCACGCACCAAAACTCCATTGCAATTGGTGAGCGATCTCATGCAAGGGCTGGCGCACAACAGTGGATACACACTTGGCATGTACTTCGGCGCAACTGGTCATTCGGTGATGCCGTTTGCCGTCACAAAACGTGACTCCATGTTTGTGATTCATGTGTACGACAACAACAACCCGGGCGTGCGCAGAGAAGTTCTGGTGGACAGCACCAACAACACATGGCATTTCCCCCACGCGTTGAATGCACTCGACGGAACACCCATTGATTGGGAGGGCACGACGGGCACATTGGAATTGGTGCCCATCTCTGCACGAATGGGTCCGTTCACATGCCCGTTCTGCAATGGCGACGCCTCCACGCAACGCGTGCTCACTATTGCCTCGCGCGATCCACAGTCACCCGGATATGTCTTCATTCGTGCTCGAAGTGGAAAAACAATGTCGGTGACTCCCGAATCTGTGTCCAACTCCATTCCAGGTGCCACCTATGAATTGGGCAAGGGTGCTTCCAGTGCACTTGCCACGATCACTCTCCCTGAATCCGCCGGCGATTTCGACGTGTTCGTGAAGCGCGCCTCCGCAGAAATTCCCGCCGGCGATGTGGTGTTGAATCTGCGTCGTCAAGGCTCGGCCGATATTCAGGTGGTGGGCAACTTGGCCGAGACCGTGATCGGCGGAAAGAAATCCGGCACTGCGTTGTTCGCCGTACGTAGTGATGCCACCACCATCCATGCACCGTCGGGCAGCAATGCCCGTGTCAGCGTTGCGGCAGGCACCAACTTGTCGCGCACAAACCTTGCGCCTCGCACCTCACTGGTGGTGCACGCCATTGCTGCGCACAGCATTGAAGTGTCACTGAAGGGTTCCGCCGACAACGAGATGGCAACAGCACACTTCGCAGCAGGATCATCCACGCATGTGACGGATTCTGAATGGGCCATGGATGGCGAACAACAATTCACTGCCACCTCAGAACAAATGTCTGCCGTATCCGTCACCGCAAGTCCTGTTGTTTCGTTCACGCCTCGTAAGGCTCCCCGAACAACAACCACCACTTTCGTGCCCTCCAGCATTGTGATTTCGCGTCCGGATTAATTAGTGGCGGTAAATTCAAAGGCATCGAACAGCAAAAAATCGTCCTCTTCTACAAGTTCGCTCCTCTTGCGGATCCAGTAGCCATTCGGTTGTGGCAGCGCGCACTGTGTGAGCGTCTGAACCTGAAGGGTCGCATCATTATTTCGAAGCACGGCATCAACGGAACCGTTGGTGGCGACATCATGAACGTGAAGTTGTACGTGCGCGCCACTCGTGAATACGAGGCTTTCAAGGATGCCGACTTCAAATGGTCGGACGGAATCGGAAACGACTTCCCTCGTCTCAGCGTGCGCGTGCGCGACGAAATTGTGACCTTCGGTGTACCCGATGAAATTGAAGTGGACGAGAACGGCATTGTGGGTGGAGGTCAGCATCTCTCCCCTGCCGAAGTGAATGCCTTGGTGGAGGAACGCGGCGACGATGTGGTGTTCTTTGACGGTCGCAACGCCTTTGAAGCGCGCATTGGCCGTTTCAAGAACGCCATCGTTCCCGACACCGTCACCACTCCCGACTTCGTGCGCGAATTGGAAAGCGGCAAGTACGACCATTTGAAGGACAAACCCATTGTTTCGTACTGCACCGGCGGCATTCGGTGCGAAATTTTGTCAGTCATCATGAAGAACCGCGGCTTCAAAGAGGTGTACCAAATTCAAGGCGGCATTGTCCGCTACGCCGAGGCCTACCGCGACAAAGGTTTGTGGGAAGGTTCGTTGTACGTGTTCGATAATCGCCTGAAATTGCAGTACGGCAAAGACGAACAAATTCTTGGGTCGTGTGATTATTGCAGTGGCCCCACCAACAACTTTCACAACTGTGAAATCCTCACGTGCCGTACACGAATCTTGGTGTGTGACGACTGCGTACGGTCTCATGAAGCCGTGCGTTGTCACGGCTGTCGTGATCTAGCGAAAGTGTGACGCCACTTCGTTCCAGATGGTGTTGTACGTGTCGAGACGTTGGTCGGCCGTTGCGCCCAATGTGAAGTCGGGAACAATCACCTCATCGAACCCTTGCGATTTGTACTCACCGATGGCATCGACAATTTGTGCTGTGGTGCCAACGATGGAACGCTCCGCTGGCACTTTGCCGCGCAATGCATCTGCCGCCGCTGCGTCAGGTGCAACAAAGAACAGTGCTTGCACCGATTTGTGCACGGTTGCCGGGTCGCGACCTTCTTTTTCACATGCAACATTGAGCTTTTGCAACACTGCGCCGGCGCCGGCTGGTGGACCCCAGGTATTCCACTCTTGAGCGAAACGTGCTGTGAGTCGCAACATGCGTGGTCCGCCGGTGCCCACCAAAATGGGAAGTGGTGATTGCACGGGCTTTGGCTCGCACGGTGCATTGGTGATGCTGAAATGCTTGCCCGCAAACGTGACGCGCTCTTCGTTCAGCATGCGTGAGGTGATTTCAATTGCTTCGGCAAAACGATCAACGCGATCTTTGGCGTTGAACAGTTCGATACCAAAGGCATTGTGCTCGTTGATTTGCCAGCCGGCACCCATACCGAGCACGAAACGACCATTGCTGATGCGGTCGATGGTGGCAGCACGATTGGCGATCAGTGCCGGATGATTCATGGTGGTGGGCGTCACCAATGAACCAAGACGCAAACGCGATGTGGTGGCGGCGAGAGCCGACAACACACTGAAGCATTCATGCATATCGCCGCCAATGGGTTCACCATCGGGGGTGTTGGGCATGTAGTGGTCGGCATACCAAAAACCGTGCCAACCCTGGTTCTCCACGGCCGTCGCAAGGTTGCTCACCTCGGCCCACGAACGCTCGCTATTGGCCCAAATGGAGAACTTCATGAATGACTACCGATCACGCTGGGCCGGAGAACATACCGCGGTATGTCTCTGGCTTTGGTGGAGTTGTTTCGCCCTCGTAACGGGTTGTTTCCGCGCGAGCAACAACACCCCAGTGCACTTCATCGGGACCATCGGCCAAACGCAGCGTGCGCTGGCTTGCATACATACGTGCGAGCGGCGTCCACTGTGACACGCCGGTTGCACCGTGCATCTGAATTGCTTCATCGATGATGTGGCATGTGCGAATGGGCACCATTGCCTTGACTGCACTCACCCACACACGTGCTTCGGCGTTGCCCAAAGTGTCCATGGCCTTTGCTGCACGCAACACCATCAGACGACAAGCCTCAATTTCAATGCGTGCCTTTGCGATCACCTCGGGGTTCTTGCCCAATCGTGCGATGGGACGGCCGAATGCCTCGCGGGTGAGGCCACGACGCACCATGAGCTCGAGCGCGCGCTCTGCCGCACCGATGGAACGCATGCAGTGGTGAATACGACCAGGTCCAAGACGCACCTGAGAGATTTCGAAGCCGCGACCTTCGCCCAGGAGAATGTTTTCCTTTGGAACGCGCACATTGTTGAAACGCAGGTGCATGTGACCGTGTGGTGCATCGTCCTCGCCGAATACTTCCATGGGACCGACAATTTCCACACCGGGCGTATCCATGGGAACAAGGATTTGCGAGTGCTTGCGGCTGGGTGGACCGTCGGGGCTGGTGAGCAACATCACAATCATGATCTTGCAGCGTGGATCGCCGGCACCCGAGATGTAGTACTTCTCGCCGTTGATGACCCACTCGTCACCATCGAGTTCTGCACGACATGCGATGTTCTTTGCGTCGGATGATGCAACGTCTGGTTCGGTCATTGCATATGCCGAACGAATTTCGCCCTTCAACAATGGCTCAAGCCACTTTGCTTTCTGCTCAGGTGTGCCAACGCGCTCCAGCACTTCCATGTTGCCAGTGTCGGGAGCTGCGCAGTTCATGCTCTCCGATGCCAGTGGGTTCTTGCCCAGTTCGACAGCGATGTACGCATAATCGAGGTTGGAGAGACCCTCACCCGTAGCAGCGTCCGGAAGGAAGAAGTTCCACAAACCGCGCTCGCGAGCCTTTGACTTGAGCCCCTCAAGAATCTCAAGCTGACCAGGTGCGTATGACCAACGGTCGGCGCGACCCTCACCCAATGCGTAGAACTTCTCGGTTGCTGGTTCGACTTCTTCTGCAATGAACTTCTTCACTGCGTTGTACAAAGGCTGGGCCTTTTGTGACATTGCGAGGTTGAGACCCTCGTCTGTTTCCACACCTGAATGCATTCCTGGCTTTGGCATGTCGCTCCCCTTTTTGTGGCAATGAGGCCGCGCTGACCCCTGCTCTCTTCACCTTAGTTCTCCACCCCCAATACTCACGATGGCGGGACGGCCCATTCGCCATAAGGGTTTCCTGACTAGTGTCAAATCACTGCAAATAACACGTGGAGGCACCATGTCGAAATCTCACTCCCCCAAGCCAGCGACGGTTCACACCAAGAATCACAATGCCGCTGTCAGCGTGCCCCAGGATGCTGGTGACTTCGAGCGTGTGAAGCGCGGATTCATTGCCGCACACAACACGGGCCACATCACAGATGCCTCGGGTCGCACCGTGATCAACGTGAATGATTACGAATTCCTCGAGGTGGGAAAGCCGGCACCCGACACCGTGAACCCCAGTTTGTGGCGCCACGCACAGTTGAACCATCACCATGGCTTGTTCGAGGTGATGGAAGGTGTGTGGCAGGTACGTGGGTACGACATTTCAAACATCACCTTCATCAAGGGCACGAAGGGCTGGGTTGTTATTGACCCGCTCACCACCGAACAAACCGCTCGCGACAGCTACGAACTCATTACGCAGCACCTTGGTCATCGCCCCGTCACCGCGGTGATCTACACGCACTCACACACCGACCACTTTGGCGGAGTGCTTGGCGTGACATCGCAGGAGCAAGTCGACGCTGGCGAGTGCGTTGTGATTGCTCCTGAGCATTTCCTCACTGAAGTTGTGGGCGAAAACGTGATTGCTGGTCCGGCCATGGGCCGCCGTGCGCTGTACCAGTTTGGTCCGCTGCTTCATGCAGGTGTCGATGGACACGTGGACTGCGGTCTCGGCAACTCCATCCCCATGGGCGCACCTGGTCTCATTGCACCCACGCACGACATCACTCGCACCGGCGAGGAGATGGTGGTGGATGGTGTACGCGTGGTCTTCCAACTCACGCCGGAAACCGAAGCTCCTGCGGAGATGAACTTCTACTTCCCCGATTTCAAGGCACTGTGCATGGCTGAAAACTGCAACCACACCATGCACAACCTCATTCCTATTCGCGGAGCGCTCGTACGCAACGCCCTCAATTGGTCGAAGTACATCAATCAAGCAATGACAATGTTTGGTGACCAGACGGAAGTGATGTTCACCTCGCACAACTGGCCACGATGGGGCAAGGAGGACGTGAAGGGTTTCCTCACCAATCAGCGTGACCTCTACAAGTGGATGCACGATCAAACAATGCGTCTCGCGAACCATGGCTTCGTCGCAACAGAAATCGCCGAGGCATTGAAGATGCCCGAGGAGTTCCTGGTGAACGAACACACGCGCGGCTACTACGGCGACCTCATTCACAACTCAAAAGCCGTGTACCAGCGTTACCTCAGTTGGTATGACGCCAACCCCGCCAACCTGCACAAGCACCCACCAGTGGCAGCGGGCCAGCGATACGTAGAACTTGCCGGTGGTCCAGACGCACTGCTTGCCAGTGCCCAGAAGGCATTCGACAACGGTGACTACCGCTGGGCAAGCGAGTTGCTCAACCACCTCATTTTCGCCGATCCCACGAATCAAGCGGCACGAGACTTGCAAGCCGACAGTTTCGAACAGATGGGTTACCAGTCGGAATCATCAACTTTCCGAAATTCGTACCTCAACGGTGCGCGCGAACTTCGCTTTGGTGCACCACCACTGTCGGGTGGCGGCGTACGTGGTCGTGGATTGTTGCGCGCCATGACCATTGAGCAACTTTTCGACACCATCGCGGTGCGTTTGAAGCAAGAGGATGTGGGTGGATTGTCCACATCGGTGAACTGGACTTTCACCGACATCAATGAAAAGTGGAACCTTGCCCTTTCCAATCGCACGTTGGTTCATACTCAAGGCGTTCATGATCCCAATGCCGCCGTCACCGTCTCGGTGAAGCGCACCACACTGATTTCCATCGTGACTCAGGAATCCACGTTCATCGAACAGATTCAAGAAGGAAACGTGGGACTAGAAGGCGACGCCATGAAGCTGCAGGACATCTTCGGTAACCTCGACACCTTCACTCCCAACTTCAACATCGTTGAGCCATAAGGTTTACATTCACTAACAACGGGGGAAATATGGCAGAGCGTTTTGAAAATGGATTTAGCGGATTAGTCGCAGTCGTCACCGGCGGTGGCACAGGTATGGGACGAGAGTTGGTGCGTCAGCTCACCGCTCAAGGGTGTGACGTTGCAACGTGTGACGTGATTGCAGAAAACCTTGATGAGACCATTCGCATCTGTCGCGAAGATGGCAACCAAGGCGAAATCCTTCGTCACATCGCAGATGTGTCTTCGGAAGCCGACATGTATTCCTTCCGCGATGCGGTTGCTGCATGGCGACCACACGTACACATTCTCTTCAACAACGCGGGTATCGGTGGCGGCGGTGCATTCGTCACTGGTCCACGTGAGGAATGGGAAAAGACATTCAACGTGTGCTTCTACGGCGTGTATCACGGTTGCCGTGCATTCCTTGATCTGTTGCTTGCTGCACCATTCGGTCAAGTTGTGAACACAAGCTCCGTGAACGGATTGTGGGCATCGCTCGGACCAAACGTTTCGCACACCGCATACAGCGCTGCAAAGTTCGCGGTACGCGGGTTCACCGAAGCGCTGATCACTGATTTCAAACTCAATGCTCCAACACTGCGTGCTGCAGTGGTGATGCCAGGCCACATCGGAACCTCTATCGCCATCAACTCGGGCAAGCTCACCGGCACATCACCCGCAGAGCTCAGTGCTGAACGTTTGGGTCAAGCACGCGCCCGCATGGAGAAGAACGGCATCGATCTGAGTTCCGTGAGCGATGATGAATTGCGCGCGCTCATGCAGATGGGTCAAGAACAGTTCCGCGACAACGCACCCATGACTGCCGAAGAGGCAGCCACTGTCATCTTGAACGGTGTGAAGAATGGCGAATGGCGAATTCTGGTGGGCGAAGACGCAAAGATTCTCGACGAACAAATTCGTGCAAATCCATGGGACGCCTACACACAGGAATTCCACGAAGCACTACAGGCCAAGGGTGCCTTCGGTGCCCTCACCCGCTAGGTAACCGCCGCGCGACTTACCAGCGCGCTTCTCTCACCTGACGTTCATTCTTCAGTGAGAGATTGCAGGGAGTTCAGTTTTCGTTCACCCAGCATCTATGTGCGTCCATGAAGATGAAGCACATGAAAGTTGTGCCTGCCCTTCGCCAAAACATCACACAAGTAATTCCCTACTCCGTGGCCATCGCTCTTGGTGCTGCACTTGCAGCGCCCGCCACCAACATGGCATTCCGCATCTTCTACGCGGTCACCCCACTTACCACCATGGCAATTGCACGACGCCGCAACTCTGGTCACGAGCACCTCGCCACTGTGCATAGTCTTGACGCATGGCGAATCGACTCTCACTCGGATACAACACTGGATACTGGGGCAGCGGCCCACCCGCTGGCGCTCTAGAAGGCATCAAAGAAGCTGATCGACTCGGCTTCGACAGCATCTGGACTGCTGAGGCATACGGCAGCGATTCACTGACTCCACTTGCATGGTGGGGTTCTCAAACACAGAACGTTCGACTCGGAACTTCCATCGTGCAAATGAGTGCGCGTACACCAGCCGCAACAGCCATGGCTGCAATGACCATGGATCACCTCAGCGGTGGTCGATTCATTCTTGGTCTAGGCGCATCAGGTCCGCAGGTTGTTGAAGGGTGGTATGGCCAGCCGTATCCACGCCCACTTGCGCGTACACGTGAGTACGTGGAAATCGTGCGACAGATCATTCGTCGCGAACAGCCCATCGACTTCCACGGCGAGTTCTACGACATGCCATTCCAAGGTGGCGCTGGTTTGGGCAAGCCATTGAAGAGCACCGTGCA
The DNA here is from genome assembly GCA_023254135.1 of Ilumatobacteraceae bacterium. GTDB lineage: Bacteria > Actinomycetota > Acidimicrobiia > Acidimicrobiales > Ilumatobacteraceae > UBA2093. The sequence goes on from JALQYL010000020.1 coordinate 17,948, forward strand.
TCCGCTACGCAAGGAAATTCCCATCTTCCTCGGTGCAGAAGGACCGAAGAATGTCGCACTGGCCGGCGAAATCTGTGATGGATGGTTGCCGCTGTTCTTTTCACCAAAAGAAGATGCGTTCTATCGCAACTGCTTGAACGAAGGGTTCGCCAAGAGTGGCGAAGCAAACAAAGCAGATCGTTTCGAAGTGGCATGTCCCGTCACCATCGTTCCTGGCGAGGATGTTGAGAAGTGCGCCGACATGGTGCGCCCGTTCCTTGCTCTCTACGCCGGTGGCATGGGCGCGCGCGGTGCAAACTTCCACTTCGAGGTGTTCGCACGTATGGGCTACGAAGATGTGGCGCTCAAAGTGCAGGATCTGTATTTGCAGGGCAAGAAAGACGAAGCCGCCGCTGCAATTCCACTTTCCATGGTGGAAGACGTTGCATTGGTGGGCCCCGTGGACAAGATTCGCGACGAACTCGCCAAGTGGCGCGAATCGTGCATCACCACCATTTTGGTGAGTGGCCCCGCCAAGGCACTGCCGCTGTACGCGGAACTGTTCAACAGCTAAGCACTCCACATTTGATGGCCGATTGGTCATCAGGTGCCACAGGGAGATGAAAAGATGAGAAGCGTGTTTACGCCTCCTGAGTACCTCTCCCCTTCATCTATCAACACGTTCCGTGATTGTCAGATGAAGTTCAAGATCTCTCGGTTCGACAACATCAAAGAGCCGCCATCTTGGGCGACACATCTGGGTTCGTTCACACACGAAGTGCTCGAGCATCTGTACGGCTTGGAACACGAAGAGCGCACATTGGAATCCCTCAAGCAGTTGGCGGGCGAACTATGGACCTCCAACGACTGGGAATCGAAGGTGCTCGCCCTTGAAGAACCACAAGGCGACATCAAGGCGTTCAAGATTGCCGCGTTCAGCAACATGACCAACTTGTGGAAGTTGGAAGACCCCACCGAGACAGATCTAGACGAAATGGAACTCAAGGTGGACACCGAGGTGGAAGGCGTGCGCATGCTTGGCTTCATCGACCGCCTGCAATTCAACGATGAAGGTTCCGCCATCATCTCCGATTACAAGACCGGCAAGATTCCGAACCCCAATTTCAAGTCTGAGGACGACAAGTTCTTCCAGTTGCTTGCATATGCACTCATGTTGGAGGCCGAGAGTGGTGTGCCCACGTCGCAGGTGGAACTGTTGTATCTCACACATTCAGCAAAACATGAGCTTGCGGCAACACCCGTGAAACTCTCCATTGCCAAAGGCACCATTGTGGAGACCAAGGAAAGTCTCGATGCAGCATGTGCCAGCGGAAACTTCCACGCCAACGTGGGCAAGTTGTGCGACTGGTGTTATTACAAGAAGACAAACATCTGCCCTGCATTTCCTAAATAGGAACGATTCTTCATATGTGGCATCAGATGTTTTCTCTCGATCCTTCCATCCTCGAGAAGATTCTGCGTCCGTTGGCCATTTATGTGTTTCTCCTCGTGGCTATTCGAATCGGTGGCCAACGCGAGCTTGGGCAGAGCAACATCTTGCAGTTCATTTTGTTGTTGTCGGTAGCCAACGCCGTGCAGAACGGCATCATCGGCACTGACGATTCCATCACTGGTGCTCTCATTGGCGCCATCACCTTGTTCACGGCCAACGGAATCGTGGAACTAATTGCCAGTCGCAATCGCCGCTTTCATGCACTTGTCATCGGACGCCCCATCGACCTCATGACTCGGGGCCTCGTGAATCACCGCGTTCTACGACGCCAACGCTTGAACGAGGATGATCTCTTGCAGGCCGCCAACGCCGCAGGATTACGTGACCTGCAAGACGTGGACCATGCCGTACTCACTGCATCCGGTCAAATTGTGATCGTGCCAAAGGATGCACAATCCACTGCAGACCAGATTCGCGAACTCAATTCCAAGATCGACACATTGATCGAGAAACTCAACAAACAGTGAAGTAGTTTCGTCTCGTGCAAGTGGCCGAGACTCCCATCAAATCCCGAGTTCATTACGCATGGGTGGTCTTCGTTGCAGCGTTCGTGGTGTTGCTCGGCGCAGCAGGTTTTCGCTCCACACCAAGTGTCCTCATGGACCCTCTGCACGATGAGTTCGGGTGGAGTCACGGCACAGTAGGAACAGCAGTCAGCATCAACGTGTTGCTGTTTGGACTCATGGGACCATTCGCCGCAGCTCTCCAATTGCGCTTCGGATTACGCCGCGTCACCGTAGGAGCACTCACGGTCATCAGCACTGGGGCACTGCTCACCACACAGATGTCGCACGTGTGGCAGTTGTATCTCTTGTGGGGCGTGGTGGTAGGCGCTGGTTCAGGTTCCATGGCTACCGTATTTGCATCCACAGTGGCATCTCGTTGGTTCGTGAAGCGTCGTGGTCTCGTAACGGGCACGCTCACCGCGGCAACCGCAAGTGGCCAATTGGTGTTCTTGCCCTTGCTCACTCGTTTGGCCGAGAACCACGGTTGGCGCACCGTGGGAGTCACCATTGGCTGTTGTGCGCTGGCCGTTATTCCGGTGGTTCTCATCTTCCTGCGCAACTCCCCTGCCGATATGGGTTTGTTGCCGTATGGCGCCGATGAAGACTTTGTTGCCCCTGCTGCTCTCACCAATCCTGTGAATGCGGCATTCTCGGCGTTGCGCGATGCCGTGAACGACAACATCTTCTGGTTGTTGTGGGGTTCATTCTTCGTGTGCGGGCTTTCCACCACGGGTCTCGTACAAACACACTTCTTGTCTGCCGCAGGTGATCACGCCATTGTCGCGGCCACTGCTGCCGGTTATCTGGCACTCATCGGTGGGTTCGACGTGTTGGGCACCATCTTCAGTGGCTGGCTCACCGACAAGTACGACCCCGCAAAACTTCTCATTGCGTACTACGCCTTGCGCGGCATCAGCCTGATGTTCCTCGATCCCGCACTCACGCGAGGCGGCGGCGGACTTGTTGGTTTCATGGTGTTCTATGGACTCGACTGGGTGGCCACGGTTCCACCCACCGTGCTTTTGTGCATTCGTCGATTCGGACCACAGCGTGGACCATTGGTGTACGGATGGGTCTTCTTCGGCCACCAGGTAGGCGGCGCTGTTGCGGCGTGGGGCGCCGGTTACCTGCGCGACAGCACAGGCAGTTACCAGTCTGCGTTTTTCATTGCCGGCATTGGTTGCATCGTGGCCGCCGTAGGTGCAGCGCAAATGACCGCATCCAAAGTGACGCCCGCTGAATCAGTGACGAACTAGGTCACTCGAAGATGAGGCAGCCGTCTTCCAGATTGGCTGCAGGAAGAATGTCTTTTTCTTTCCAGTAGTCCTGGTCGTGCATCCATTCAGGCTTGTCACCCGACTGAGGCATGAGATGTTGACTGCGCACCAGATAGTTCGGGTTGAAGTTCTCAGGATCAATCCACGCACCAATCTTCATGTCCTTGTCTTCCACTTCACGAAGTCGCGGCGTGACACGCTTGGCACCCTTTTTGTCCATGAGTTTGAACAATCGCGCAACAAAATCACCCATGAGATCAACGCGAAGTGTCCAACTTGCACGGAAGTATCCGAACACCCATGCAAGGTTGGGAACGCCCGTGAACATCATGCCGCGGTAGGTAACGGTCTTTGCCCAATCAACGGGTGTGCCATCTACCGACATGGGAATGTCACCCAACACGGAGAGATTGAACCCTGTGGCCGTCACGATGATGTCGGCTTCGATATCGACGCCACCCTTGGTGCGCACACCGGTTTCGGTGAACGTTTCAATTTCATCGGTCACCATGCTTGCTTTGCCCGCACGGATGCCCGCGAACAAGTCACCATCGGGAACAAACGCGATGCGTTGCTGCCATGGGCGGTACTTGGGCGTGAAGTGCTTCATGTCGTAACCCTCGGGCAACAACTCCTTCACTCCGCCCAACAACACTTCCTTCACCATCTCGGGGTACGCAACCGAGTTGATGGTGACCTGCTGTTGATCGAACAATGTCTTGCGGCGCACGATTTCGTGCACCCACTCTTCTTTGATCTCCAACTGACGCAGAGTGTCTGCAAGTTCATTCACGTTGCGGCCCGGCACGAAATACGTTGGCGACCGCTGCAACACCGTGACATGTTCTGCGGTTTGCGCCATGGCGGGCACCAAAGTGGCCGCAGTTGCACCTGAACCAATGACGAGAACCTTTTTGTTCGCGTAATCAAGATCTTCTGGCCACGTTTGTGGGTGAACAATGCGACCCTTGTACGAGTCCATGTTCGGCCACTCAGGTGTGTACCCCTGTGAGTGTTTGTAATAGCCCTGGCACATCCACAAGAAGTTGGTGGTGATGTGGAAGGTTTCGTTGGTTTCAAGTTTGAGAACCTCAACGGTCCAACGGTTCTCCAAACTGGACCATGCGGCACCGGTGATGCGATGGCGATAGCGAATGTGTTTGTCAAGATCGGCTTCTTTGATGACCTCGCCCATGTACTTCTTGATTTCGGCGGACGAGGCGATGGGGGCACCCACCCATGGCTTAAAGCGGTAGCCGAATGTGTACAGGTCGCTGTCGGAACGAACTCCGGGGTACCTGTGCATGTGCCACGTACCGCCGAAGGTTTCGTAGTTTTCAAGAATGACGAACGTGCGCTCGGGGCACTGTTCTTGCAGGTGGTACGCGGATCCGATTCCGGAAATACCCGCGCCAACAATGAGCACATCAAAATGCTCGATTCCCTGGTTCTTGGCTGTGGTGTTTTCTGCTGTCATTGTCATGACGAACCCCCGTTTGTTCACTTCCGATACTAGAGACGCAAGGGTGTCCATCAAGGATTGAGCACTGGGCTCAGCGACCGTTTGGCACACCTCACAAGCAGGACTTGTGACTACCGTGGCACAATGCAGACTTTTTCCGTCATTGGTGCGTGCGTGTACGACGGTACGGGAGCCGAAGGGCAGATTCGCGATGTACATGTGCACAACGGAACCATCGTGGATTCGCTGCCCATCTCAGGAGCAGCACTCATCGACGGCCGAGGTCTGGCGCTCTCCCCTGGCTTCATCGATGTGCATACACACGACGACATTTCCATCTTGACCACTCCGCAAATGCCCTTCAAAACATTGCAAGGGGTCACCACTGTCATCGTTGGCAATTGCGGTTCATCGATTGCGCCGGATGGAGCGAAGCTCATGGGCCCCATCGGGTGCTCGCGCCTCTCTGAATATTTTCAACGCGTCTCGGACAATCCGCCATCCACCAATGTTGCTGCGCTCGTTGGACACGGCTCTATCCGTGCACAGGTGATGGGTATCGCATCCAACCGAGAAGCGAGCGATGATGAGTTGCGCGAAATGGCTCGACTCACGGAAGAAGCGATGCAGGACGGCGCCATTGGTATTTCCACCGGGCTCGCCTACGAGCCAGGTCGATATTCACCCACCGAAGAAATCGTTCATCTTGCGCGCATCGTCGCCGAATACGGCGGCATCTACACCACACATATGCGTGACGAAGCAGACCATCTCGTGGAGAGCGTGATGGAATCAATCTTCATTGGTGAATCAGCGAACATCAGAGTGCAGATATCTCATCTCAAGGCAATTGGCGAACGAAATTTCGGATCCACCACGCAAGCGATTTCAGCGATTCGTGCAGCACAGTCTCGTGGTGTTGATGTGATGGCGGATCAATACCCGTACACGCGCGGCAGCACGTTGCTTGATCAACTTGCATCGGGCGGTCGTCTGCGGGCACTTCACCCTGATGGCATTCACGCTCTTGAATCTCTCTTGGTGTCGTCGGCGCCACAACACAGCGATTGGGAGGGTTGCACTCTTCGCGACATTGCCAACTCACTGCAACTCTCCGACAAGGAAACGGTGGAGCACGTTCTGAGCGAGTGTGGCCGGTCACTTCTTGTGGTTATCGACCAAATGAGCGAGCAAGATGTGTGCGACGTCATGAAAGAAGACTTTGTGATGATCGGATCAGATGGTGTTCCTGCTGGGTCGCGACCACACCCACGCTTGCACCACACGTTTCCGCGAATTCTCGGTGAGTATGTCCGCAATCAAGGCGTGCTCACATTGCCCCAAGCAATCCACAAAATGACAGGCATGGCGTCCACCCGCTTTGGTCTCAAGAATCGTGGATTCATTGCCTCGGGCATGGCTGCCGATCTCGTGCTCTTTGACCCTCTCACAGTCATCGATACCGGAACCTACGTTGACCCAACATCGGTGCCCCATGGTCTGCATTCCGTATGGGTGAACGGAATCTGCGTTGCACAAGACGGCCACTCCACGGGCGAGCGCCCTGGTCAAGCACTTGTCTCCCAATAGATTCAGTCCCGAATTGCTGAATTAGTCTTCACCCACGTAGGGGGTTGACATGTTCGACATCATCATTCGCGGGGGAACAATCGTTGATGGCACCGGAGCATCGCGCTTCACAGGTGACGTTGCCATCACCAACGGAGTCATTACCGAAGTGGGAACACCCATCGTGGGTGAAGCCAAGGAAGAGATCAACGCTGCAGGCAAGCTGGTCACCCCTGGCTTCATCGATATCCATACGCACTACGACGGCCAAGTCAGTTGGGACACACTGCTAGAGCCATCCAGCGGTCACGGCGTTACAACAGTGGTGGTGGGCAATTGTGGCGTGGGTTTCGCGCCGGTGCGCCCTGGCCGTGAAGAGTGGCTGGTGCAACTCATGGAAGGCGTGGAAGACATTCCTGGCACCGCACTTCACGAAGGAATCAATTGGGAATGGGAAACCTTCCCTGAATATCTCGATGCCATCGATGCGCGTCGTTACGCAGTGGACATTGCGGCATATGTACCCCACGGTGCCGTGCGCGGGTACGTGATGGGTGAACGTGGCGCTCGCAATGAAGACGCGACCGCAGAAGACATTGCAGAGATGGCGCGAATTGTTGCCGAGGCTCGTGCCGCAGGAGCAGTTGGTTTCTCTACAAGTCGCACCATGGGACACAAGGCAAAAGACGGCGAACCAGTTCCTGGAACGTTCGCCAGCCAAGAAGAGCTTTTCGCCATGGCTCATGCTTTGGAGTCCGCAGGTGGCGGCATTTTCGAAATCGCACCTGAAGTGTTGCCTAGTGGTGACGCCAGTCAACCCACCATGGGTCTCATGGAAGAAGTGAAGTGGATGGGTGACATGGCGCTCAACACAAAACTGAAGGTCACGTTCTTGTTGCTGCAATACGCCACCATGCCCAACACCTGGAAGGAGGCCCTGGATTACTCTTCAGACATCCTGCAAAAAGGTGGATTCTTGCGTCCTCAGGTTGCCGCACGGCCCTTCGGAATGATGGTGGGCTGGGCTGGTTACCACCCGTTCTCAAAGCGACCAACGTTCGTGAAGCTTGCAGAAGAATTGAGCATGAGTGAACTACGTGCAGAATTGGCGCGTACCGATGTTCGCGCGCAGATTCTCGCTGAGGACGACCTGCCAGTAGATATGAACGTGCAGTTCGATGGCTTGGGTATTCGATTGGGTCAAATTCCGCATCTTGTGTACGCAATGGGCGACGGAACCGATTACGAACCCACCGCCGAAATGTCAGTGAAGGCGTTGGCCGATGCTGCGGGTGTTTCCACACACGAGATGTTCTACGACTTGTTGAACCAGCAGGGCGGCAAGGCGTTCCTCATGTTTCCCACGCTCAACTATGTGGGCGAAAATCACGATGTCATCTACGAGATGCTCACCCACCCGGTTGCCATCAATGGCTTGGCCGATGGTGGCGCACATGTGCGCATGATCTGTGATGCCTCCATTCCCACATACCTGCTCACCCACTGGGCGCGCGACCGCGTACGTGGCAAGAAGATCAGCGTGGAAGAAGCCGTGCGTTTGCAGACCACAGAGACTGCCGATGTCTTGGGTCTGAACGATCGCGGTGCCATTGCCGTTGGCAAGCGCGCCGACCTCAACGTCATCGACTTTGAGAACTTGCGTATCAATCCACCTCATGAAGCAGACGATTTGCCCGCCGGCGGTCGCCGACTGCTGCAATCAGCCGATGGTTATGTAGCCACCATCGTGAATGGTGTTGTCACTCGCCGTGACGGCGCCGACACCGGCGCGCGCCCTGGTCGCCTGGTTCGCGCGTAACTCACCGCTGATTTTCCAACGTTTCATCCTTATGTGGTGAGACATATGTCCCTATTAGTTGCGAGCGCAACCTTTTCCTGATAATGATTGTGTACGCAACTAAATGTGCCTCGCCCCCCGAAGCACATCAATCAAAGGAAACAACATGTCGAATCTCGATCAACTCACACCAGGCACTTGGAACGTGGACCCCACGCACTCATCTCTCACCTTCGTGGTGCGTCACCTCATGGTGTCGAAGGTACGCGGCCGTTTCGGTGCATTCTCAGGAACAGCAACCATCACCGATGAGAAACTTCTCAGCAGCGTTACGGCTACCGCAGAAGTTGCTTCCATCGACACCAGCGATGCAGGTCGCGATGAGCACTTGAAGAGCGCCGACTTCTTCGATGCCGCCTCCTTCCCCACCATCGGATTCAAGTCAACGAAGATCACTGGCTCGGGAGACAGCTACACACTTCTCGCAGACCTCACCATCAAAGGTGTCACCAAGAGCGTGGCCTTCGATCTTGAATTCGACGGCGTGGGTCAAGACCCTTGGGGCAACACCAAGGCCGGTTTCAGTGCAGAGGCAGAAGTGAACCGCAAGGACTGGGGTCTCGAATGGAACGTAGCTCTGGAGACAGGCGGAGTTCTTGTGGGCGAAAAGGTGAAGCTTGCTCTCGACATTCAGCTCGTGAAGGCGTAATACCTTTCACGTCACAACATCAAGAATCGCGGCGTTCCAAGTGACGAACTTCGCGTGATACCAATGGGGTCAGTGCAGCAGTCAATGCCACTGACCCCATTGTGATTAATGCGGTACGTGGGCCCACGACCTTCGTAAATGGTCCGGCAACAAACAATCCGAGCGGTGCAAACGCCAATGACCCGAAAGCGTCGTACGCACCCACGCGTGACATTGCTTCTTCTGGCACTTGTGTTTGCAAAGTGGTCATCCAGTTGGCGTACATCATGTCGATAGCAATGCCTCCAACGAATGCGAAGAACACCAACATCCAGATGGGTGCAGGAACCGCCAATCCGAACATCCACATCGTGAGCAACGGCATCACTCCAACGGCCAACAACAACTGCCGCTTCGGACGCAGGCGATATGCCAGCAACGTGCCGGCGAGACCACCAAGACCCCAACCCGTCATCATGTAACCCATGGATCGAGCACCATCGAGTGCAATTTTTGCTTGCACGGGTGCAACCACTCCGAGGAAACCCTCGAAACACATATGGAACACCGCAGCACAGGCGACCACAATGAGGAACCAACGTCGCTTTGCTACTTCCGCCCAACCGTCCTTCAACTGACGAATCATTGAAACTGATTCGTCTGACGATTGCGAATCTGTGTCCGTTCCTCGCATTGAAAACACAATGATTCCGGC
>JALQYL010000210.1 GCA_023254135.1 Ilumatobacteraceae bacterium
CTTGTGCCAATGATCTTTTCGACATGATCGCCTCGGGCGACTTCCCTGACCTCGACGCAGCACCATCTCCTCGACGCGGAGCACCTCGTGCAACAGATGGTTTGATTCGTCTCGATGTTGACGGTGTTGTCACATTCGCAAGCCCCAACGCTCTCTCTGCCTTCAACCGCATCGGCTTCGCCGATGAGCTTGAAGGTGAGTCGCTAGCAGAAGTTACCACTCGTGTGCTCACCGGCAAGATCAATGTCGATGAATCACTTCCCGTGGTCGTCACGGGCCGTGCACCCTGGCGCGCTGACATTGAAGCCCGTGGTGTGACTGTTTCTTTGCGCACAATCCCTATTCGCCACCTCGGTGAGCGAACTGGTGCGATTGTGCTTTGCCGAGATGTAACTGAGCTGCGCCATCAAGAGATGGAGCTCATTACTAAGGACGCCACCATCCGTGAGATTCACCACCGTGTGAAAAACAATCTCCAGACAGTTGCTTCGCTTCTGCGTATTCAGGCACGCAGAACCCAATCAGACGAAGCACGTGAAGCGCTGACGCAGGCCATGCGTCGTGTTGCTTCCATTGCAGTTGTTCACTTCGATGACGTTTTCAACCGCGTACTGATGCTGAGCGCTGAAGTGGCTGCTATCCATGGCACCACCGTTCACCCACGACTCACCGGAAGCTTTGGAGTGCTTCCTAGCGGCTATGCCACTCCTTTGGCGCTGGCGCTTACAGAACTGGTTACCAACGCGGTAGAACACGGCCTGGCAGGCCGTGAGGGCACTGTGGTGATTGAAGCCAACCGTTCAGATGAACTTCTCACAGTTCACATCGTGGACAACGGAACCGGTT
>JALQYL010000212.1 GCA_023254135.1 Ilumatobacteraceae bacterium
AATCGTGACAGAACCACCAGTCACTACCGCGGCTGCCATGAATGGTGCTGCGTTAGAAAGGTCAGGTTCAATCTGAACATCGATGGCAGATATGGGGCTTGGCTTGACGATCCAACGGCCAATTTCGGGACTTTCGACCTTGACTCCACGCGCACGGAGCACCTCAATTGTCATCTCGATGTGAGGCAAGCTTGGAAGTCGCTCACCTGAGTGAGTGAGATCAAGTCCGTTTTCGAAGCGAGCTGCAGAAAGCAAAAGGCCTGAGACAAACTGGCTGGAACTCGAGGCATCGATGGTCAGTGCACCACCTGCTACGTTTCCAGTCCCATGAACGGTGAATGGCAGGCTGCCACGACCTTCATCTGCCACATCGACACCAAGAGCTCGGAGCGAGGAGATTGTCGTAGCCATAGGGCGACGACGCGCACCTTCATCGCCATCAAAAGTGGTGGGTCCCAGAGCCAAAGACGCCACTGGAGGCATGAAGCGCATGACCGTGCCAGCAAGACCACAATCAATGGTGGTAGATCCAATCAGTTCACCAGGAGTGATTCTCCAATCAGGGCCGAAAGCACCTTCTCCAGGTACTTCAACGATTTCTGCGCCAAGGGACCTTAGTGCCTCGATCATGAGTCGACTGTCTCGTGAATGCAGAGGCCGCTTGATTGTGGAGGGGCCATCTGCCAGTGCAGCAAGAACGAGCTCACGGTTCGTCAACGACTTTGAACCTGGGATTTGAAGCTCACCCGTAACAGGTTGGCTAGCCTGAGGCGCCTTCCAGTGGCCTGATTCGACGTCGGGGAGGTCGTTTGACCCGTAGGGGTCAAAT
>JALQYL010000213.1 GCA_023254135.1 Ilumatobacteraceae bacterium
GAAAGAGCGTATGGGCCGTATCGTGCAGATGCACGCTAACGACCGTAAGGAAATCACCGAAGTTCGTGCCGGCGACATCGCTGCCGGTATCGGTCTGAAGGAAGTGACTACCGGTGAAACCCTGTGCGCCCTCGACGCTCCTCTGATCCTGGAACGCATGGAGTTCCCGGAACCGGTGATTCACGTTGCCGTTGAGCCGAAGACCAAGGCCGACCAGGAGAAGATGGGCGTTGCCCTGAACCGCCTGGCCAAGGAAGACCCGTCGTTCCGCGTGCGTACCGACGAAGAATCCGGCCAGACCATCATTTCCGGTATGGGCGAACTGCACCTGGAAATTCTGGTTGACCGTATGAAGCGCGAATTCGGCGTTGAAGCCAACGTCGGCGCGCCGCAGGTTGCCTACCGCGAAACCATCACCAAGACCGTTACTGACGTGCAAGGTAAGCATGCCAAGCAGTCCGGTGGTAAGGGTCAGTACGGTGATTGTACGATCACTCTGGAGCCGTCCGGCGAAGGCGAAGGCTACAAGTTCATCGACGAGATCAAGGGTGGTGTGATTCCTCGCGAATTCATTCCTTCGGTTGACAAGGGTATCCGTAACTCGCTGAATAACGGTATTCTGGCGGGCTTCCCGGTAGTCGACGTAACTGTGCGTCTGACTTTCGGTTCCTACCACGATGTCGACTCGTCGCAGATCGCCTTCGAACTGGCCGGTTCCATCGCCTTCAAGGAAGCCATGCGTCGCGCCGGTCCTTGCATCCTCGAGCCGATGATGGCCGTGGAAGTCGAGACTCCGGAAG
>JALQYL010000214.1 GCA_023254135.1 Ilumatobacteraceae bacterium
CGAGGCTCAGCCCGACAGCGAAGCGTGACACCGGCCCCCATCGTCTAGCGGCCTAGGACACCACCCTCTCAAGGTGGCGGCACGGGTTCAAATCCCGTTGGGGGTGCCACGCGATTTCCACTGAGGTGGAGCATCATCAACTCGAGCACAGAAAAATCTCTTGCGTTGAGATCGACCGAGAGCGGCGCCTAGTCGTCTCCTGCATCCTCGGGCCTCTCCATCAGTCGTAGTTCGCTGCCTGAAGTAGCCGCTGAGACAGCCGCACAGAGGACGCCTGGGGAGATTGGGCAACTGGCGCCTTCATCATGAGCGAACCGACGAGTCCATCGTCGATGATCTGCATCGAGCCGCGGACCGACACCGAACCAGCCATTCCAATCTCGCCAAGGTCCCCTGCGATTGACGCCGACTCCATCGAGGCCTCATCAATGGCAGCCATATTCAGCTTCATTCTCGGTCTCGGCTGAACGCCTCCTAATGGACCGGAGTAGAAGTGGCGATCGAGCGACGTGGATTCAGTTCTCGTTGGGCGCGCACGACCGTTCCCCACACGCTTCACAGGGTTCTGAGGTTGGGGTCTTCCGCCACGCCTTGGCGGCGCGGTCAATCGACTCCGTTCAGCGAATGCGTAGCGAAAGACACCACCGATGCCTGCGCCCGTGAACCCGGCGACCACTGAACCAATCAGACGGGCGACGGAGAACTCGGTCTGTCCGGTCACGAGATATTCGACGAGATGAGAGACGCCAGTAACAACCGCTCCAAAGATGGCCCCTGCAACGAGTCCAATTTTGAAGC
>JALQYL010000215.1 GCA_023254135.1 Ilumatobacteraceae bacterium
TCAAGTACGACCTCTCGTTCGAAATCGTCACCCAGGCCGCCTTCAGCGACGAGGTGCGCACCATCGATGGTTTGAAGATCATCATCCCCCTCAACTCCTTCGAGTTCATCAACGGCGCAACGCTCGACTACTCGGAGCGTCAGGGTCTCATCATTCGCAATCCCAACAAGCCACCCGCAGTTTCCATCGAAGGCCTCGTGAACGACGACGAGCTGTCGGCCGCCATCGAAGCAGTCATCTCCACCGACGTGAATCCGTCGTTGGCAGCACATGGTGGCTTCGTCACCTACGTGGGTCACGACCCAGACGGCGTTGCCTATCTCACCATGGGTGGCGGTTGCCACGGATGCTCGATGAGCAAGATGACCATGCTCGACGGTGTGCAAACCACACTCATCGAACAAGTACCCGGTGTGGTGAAAGTGCGTGACGTCACCGACCACGCCACCGGTGCCAACCCCTACTACAAGTAGTCCTCCGCACCGTCGGGTGTGCGCGTGTGGCAGGCTGATGCCGTGAAGGTGTCGCAGATTTGGTTGTATCCGGTGAAGTCCATGGTGGGTCAACGCGTTGACTCGTGCGATGTTTCCATGCTGGGCATCGAGGGCGATCGCCATTGGGCCATTCGCGACATGGAGCGCGGAGGCATTCGAGGCGCCAAGCGCATTGGCGGTCTCATGCAGTTCAGCGCCGAATTCGCGGGCGATGGTTCGAGGAACGTGACCATCTCCCTGCCGAATGGCGCCACGGTGCGCAGCAATGACGTAGATGTGCACGATGTGTTGTCGGCGGCGTTGG
>JALQYL010000216.1 GCA_023254135.1 Ilumatobacteraceae bacterium
TGACCGCCATCACCATCTCGGGCAGACCGGCATCGCGCCAGGCCTTGAGCTGCTGGCAGGCGGAGCGCAGCACCCATTCCCCGATCTGGATGATTTGCCCGCTGCTTTCAGCCACCGGCACAAACTCGGCCGGCGACACCGGGCCCCATTCGGGGTGGTTCCAGCGCAGCAGGGCTTCCACACCCACGATGTCGCCCGAGGCCAGCGACAGCTGGGGCTGGTAATGCAGGCTGAGCTGTTCGCGTTCCAGGGCTCTGCGCAAGGCATTGTCCAGTTGCAGTGTGCGGATGGAGCTGGCCTGCATCTCCGCGGTGAAGAAGCTGAAGCCGTTGCGTCCTTCTTGCTTGGCGCGGTACATGGCGGTGTCGGCGCAGCGGTACAGGGTCTGGTAATCGGCGCCGTCGTCGGGGTAGAGCGCCAAGCCGATGGAGGGCGTGATGTTGAGTTCGTGCTGTTCCAGCTGGTAGGGCTGAGAAATGCGTTCCAGCAGCCGGCGCGCGATGTGCGTGGCTTCCTGTGCGCTGGTGCCGGGCAGCACGGCCACAAATTCGTCGCCACCCAGGCGTGCCACGGTGTCCTGCTCGCGCACCACGCCGCTGATGCGACGGCCCACTTCGACGAGCAGCAAATCGCCTATGTGGTGGCCCAGCGAGTCGTTGATGTTTTTGAAGTGATCCAGATCCAGGAACATCAGCGTGAGGGGCTGGTGATGCCGTTTGGCCTGGCTGAGGTCGTGGTCCACCCGATCCTTGAGCAGGGTGCGGTTGGCGAGGCCAGTCAGTG
>JALQYL010000217.1 GCA_023254135.1 Ilumatobacteraceae bacterium
CGGGTGAACGTGATCTTGCCGCCGGTGCTGTTGCACGGAATTTGGGTGCCGGGGATGGGCTTGCTGGTGTTCATTTGCTTCTCCTTAGTCTGCTTCGCGGACTTCGATTTCGAAATCGAAACCATCTTTGTTGATCAAACTGCGACGAACTTCATCTTGCGTAATCCAGGACTCGAAAAACACAGTGTCGATAAGGATCTCTCCGAGGTACACGTTCCAGGCTTGCATTGTTACTTCTCCTGCGTTGCATTCATGAAGCTATTGTATAGTCACTGGACCTTGAAGTCAAGGCCTCCTTTGCGCGCAGTTTCAACCACGCCAGTGCCCCAATCGACGGAGAACCAATGTTCTCCGTGTTGGTCATCGAAGAAGAAGATCTCAATCCACAGGCGCCCAACTAGACGCCGACTCAGGATGCTATGCACAGTCAGCACGCGATCGCCTGCAACGAATTGGCTGTTCAGGTACAGGTCGGCTGCTCTAACAGGATTCACAAATTGAATCATTTACATACTCCGAGAATTGAATTTGTCAATCAGTTAGTTGAGTGCAGTAGCAGATTGGCTACTACTGCACTCGCCAGCAATTAGTAGGGCTGGTCGTCCAGTTCGGCTTCAGCAGCAGCTTCCGCGCCCTGGGTTTCCAGATGCTCAGTGCCTTCTTCGTCGGCCATGCCCTGCTCGCTTTCGTCGGCAACCATTTCGTCAACCGTCTTGTCGAAGTCAGCTTCGGCAACAGCGCCGCTGGCAACCAGCTGGTCGACTTGGGCGCGGAT
>JALQYL010000218.1 GCA_023254135.1 Ilumatobacteraceae bacterium
AGATTCATTTTTTGATGTCTCCCGTAGGTTATAACCAAAGGAGCGACCTATGGAAGGTCAAGACGTTAAGCATGCCGTTGCAGTTATAGACAACGGAAAATTCGGAAAGCGCGAGATTCGCTTTGAAACTGGCCGCCTGGCAAAGCAGGCAGCTGGTTGCGCAACCGTTTATTTAGATGATGAAACCATGTTGCTATCTGCAACCACAGTTTCAAAGTCACCAAAAGATCAATTCGACTTCTTCCCACTTACCGTGGATGTTGAAGAGCGTATGTACTCAATCGGAAAGATTCCAGGATCTTTCTTCCGCCGCGAAGGTCGACCAACAGAAGAGGCAATTCTTACCTGCCGTCTGATTGACCGCCCACTTCGTCCATCATTCGTAAAGGGTCTTCGTAACGAAGTTCAGATCGTGGTATCTGTAATGGCGTTAAACCCAGATCATATGTATGACGTAATCGCAATTAATGCATCATCAATGTCAACCCAATTAGCTGGTCTGCCATTCTCAGGCCCAGTTGGTGGCGTTCGCGTTGCATTAATCGACGGACAATGGGTGGCATTCCCAAATCATTCACAAGTTGAAAATGCAGTATTCGACATGGTTGTTGCTGGTCGCATCGCTGATGGCGATGTTGCTGTGATGATGGTTGAAGCAGAAGCAACTGCAAAAACAATTGAATTAGTAAAGGGTGGCGCCGCTGCTCCTACTGAAGCTGTTGTAGCTGAAGGTCTAGAAGCGGCAAAGCCATTTATCAAGATTCTTT
>JALQYL010000219.1 GCA_023254135.1 Ilumatobacteraceae bacterium
ATTGACAACTGCTCACCCATGATGGTGGTGGCCATTTCACGGGTCTGCGACAACCCGCACATGTGCGGAGCAAATCCGAGTTCGTCGAATGACGAAAGATTTCCGTTGGAAGACAGGCCCTTCTCAGAGCCTGCGATCAGTGCGCCGTAGACAGACTTGGGCAGGCGCTTCTTTGCGCGGCGCTGTGCTTCTGCAACTGTTTCGAACCAATCGTTGGCCATTGCTATTCCTCCGGAGACAAGGTGACTAATTCTAACCGTGGGCACACCCACACGGTCCATGAAACCTCAAGGAATGAGCAGTTGTACGAGCTCTGAAGGGTGGGAAACCACGTGCGTTGCTCCTGCGGTCTCCAACTCTTCTCGGTCGCCATAGCCCCACAACACACCAATGGAATGGGTGCCCACTTCGGTTGCTGCATCGATGTCGTGATGGCGATCGCCAATCATGTAACTGTTGTGCAATGGGGGCTCATGGCCGAGCGCATCGGTCACTTCACGAATGGCACGTACCAGTAATTCTGATTTTGGTTGGGGCTTGCTTTCTTCCGGACCCACCACCGTGACCATGTGTCGCGCAACATTTGTGGCCACCACCGCAATGTCGGCCTGCACTTTTGGTTTCGCGGTCACAACCGACAAATGGAAGTCTTGTGCTAGTCGTTCGATCACTTCTCCCATCCCAGCGATGAGTTCAGTGCGCGCCAAATGTTCGGCCTTGTACAACGCGCGATAGTTGTG
>JALQYL010000021.1 GCA_023254135.1 Ilumatobacteraceae bacterium
GAATCGGAGTAGCCCTGCGCTTCAGGTAAATGACGAATGACATCCACCAGAATTTCTGGTGGCGCTTCGAAGCCGAACGGATGTGGATTACCAATGTTCAACTTCATGATGCGGTGGCCCTGCTCTTCAAGGCGCTTGGCCTCTACGAGTACGGGACCGCGAATGTCATACAGGACATTCGAGAGCTTGTGAGATTGATGGATGTCGTTCGGAGCCATGGCTAATTACTGAAAGTTCTCGAAGTAACGGCTTGGAGTGGGCCCACGTTGACCCTGGTACTTCGAGCCCTTGGCGCCAGAGCCGTACGGCTTTTCGGCCGGCGAGGTCATCTTGATGAAACTGATCTGACCAATCTTCATTCCGGGATACAAGGTGATGGGCAGGTTGGCCAGATTGGCCAATTCCAAGGTGATGTGGCCATCGAAGCCGGCGTCAATGAAGCCTGCGGTGGAGTGGATGACCAGGCCAAGGCGGCCGAGAGAGCTCTTCCCTTCCACGCGTGCCACCAAATCGTTGGGGACCGCCACGCGCTCAAGGGTGGAGCCGAGGGCAAATTCGCCTGGGTGGAGCATGAATGCCTCGCCTTCTGGTACTTCCACCAGCTCGGTGAGGTCGGTGAGGTCCTTCTTTACATCGAGTACCGCAGTGGAGTGGTTACGAAACACGCGGAACAGGTGCGACACCTTCACGTCGATGCTGCTGGGCTGCACGCACGATTCATCGAATGGCTCAATGATGATGCGGCCATCGTTGATTTCGGTGCGTAGGTCTCGGTCAGAAAGAATCACGAGTGAAACCCTAGCCAAAAGCCCAATGGGAACGGCTCTGAATAAGGCGATGGATATGCGGAGTTACGGCTCCATCACCACCCAGCCACGGCTTTGCAGTTCCGCAGCGAGCACTTCGCTCGGCACCTTTTTCAATGACTTTTCTGCAGCCGATGCCTTGGGTGCAACGGGGGCAGGCGCCACTGGTGCGGGTATGTCACCAGCGGCTTCGCTGATTTCGGCTTCCTCGTGCAGGCGTGCAATGAAGGCATCAGCCTCGTCGCGACTGAATTTGCCACCTGCCTGCCGTTGGGTGAACCCCAACGGGCCACGGGCATCGCGGAAGTCGGTGTGCCCAGCAGCATTGAGCAACTGCAGTAGTTCCTGCAGTTGCTTTGCTGTTGCTGGTGGCCCGCTGGGCTGTCCGAATGCCATGAGTTGAACGTAGTGAGTGGGTCGGTCACTTGATCAGGCTGGCCAATGCCCACATAGCCGCAATGGCACCAACGACAGCCATGCCCACACTGCGGGCCACGGGCGCTTGTTCCAGATCGCCTTCGGACTTTGCCTTTTGTGGTGGCTTCACAATGGCCAAGGTGTTCCCCACAGCCAGTGCGCCACCCAGTGCGAGAACCAAATACGCCAACAGGTCTTTTCCAAGGAACATGTAGTCAGGCTAAACGGTGGCTCCCCGTTCAGGTGGGGCATCGTTGCGTGCCACACTTTGCCCATGGGATTTCATCACGTCGCTCTCGCCACCAAAGACCTGAAGGCAACGCACAAGTTCTACTCAGACGTGATGGGATTCCGCCTCGTGAAGACTGTCATCGGGCCAGTGCCTGGGTCCGAAGAAGGCTGGTCGAGACACGTGTTCTACGACACCGGCTCACGCGGCATGATCGCATTCTGGGACCTGCACGATGCGCAATGGGCCAATGGGTATCCCACCAATTTGAATCAGTTGGCTGGCTTTCCTGGTTGGGTGAACCACTTTGCGTACGACGCCCCCACCCGTGAGTTCCTTGATGACCGACGCAAGAACTGGTGCGCACATGGTCACACGGTTGCTGAAGTGAACCACGGATTCTGCGTGAGCATCTACACCACCGATCCCGATGGAAACACGGTGGAGTTCTGCCACGACTTACGCGAATTCACCGATGAGGAAATTCGTCGTGCGGAAGAACTGATCCACGAAGAGAAGCCTGCCGTAGAGCAGGACGCGCAGATCACCATTCATCCACCCACTAATTAGGTCATCGTCGTTGAACGACGCGTGATCACTCTGGTTCGTCGACGAACTGGGTATAGGCCTTGTTGAAGATGAGGCGAATATCGCCGGTAGGGCCTGCACGGTGCTTTGCCACCGTGACCTCGGCAAAGCCACGGTCGTTCATCTTCACTTCGCTGTTGGCCGCATCTTCGCGGAAGAGGAACATCACCACGTCTGCGTCCTGTTCAAGTGCACCTGATTCACGCAAGTCGGAGAGCACGGGGCGACGATCCTGTCGTTGTTCAATGCTTCGACTCAACTGACTCAGTGCCACCACGGGCAATTCAAATTCGCGCGCCAGCAGTTTGAGTCCACGACTGATTTCTGCAATTTCCAACTGACGGCTTTCATTGTTGCCGCCACCCATGAGTTGCAAATAGTCGATAACAACCATTGCGGGCGCACCGTCTGCAAGAGCAACACGACGCAACTTCTGACGAATTTGCATCACTGTGATTTGAGGAGTGTCGTCGATGAGGAGCGGAATTTCCAAACGATTGATGGCATTGGTGATTTTGGTCCAATCGGCATCCTGCAACTGTCCGTTGCGCATGCGCTCGGAATCCACTTGAGCTTCAGCACTCAAAATACGTTGTGTGAGTTCAGTGGATGACATTTCCAACGAGAAGAACAGAACTGGTCGATGCGCTGTGCGTGCGGCGCTGACTGCCATACCCAAAGCAAACGCTGACTTACCCATTGCGGGTCGCGCACCAACAATGTTGAGCGTGCCGGGCTGCATACCCGACAACAATTGATCGAGTTTCTTGTAGCCGGTGCGAATACCGGTGATGTCGGTGCCGGCGTCGAAACGCCTTTCCAGAATGTTGGCCACTTCACCGGTGAGGTCGTGCAGTTTCTTCAGCGAGTCGACCATTTGATCGTCGCCAATGTTGAACACAATTTGTTCCGCTTGGTCGATGACCGTTTTGATATCGGCTGGCGCGGAATATCCGAGGTCGGCAATATCGCTGGCGCCCTTGATGAGACGACGCAATGTGGATGTGTCCCGCACGATACGGATGTAACGACTGGCGCTACTGATGGATGGTGTGGCGTTCTGCAGATCAAGCAGGAAATTCAGACCGCCCAATTCGTCAAGATGATTGGCGCGACGCAGTTCCTCAGAAACGGTGACGACGTCGATGGCTTCTGCAGCTGCAGACAGGGTGCGGATGGCTGCGAACACATGTTGGTGTGCCGGCTTGTAGAAGTCACCGGCTTCCAATTGGTTCTCAATGGCCAAGCCAACAGGATCAGCATCAAGCAACATGGCGCCCAACAGCGATGCTTCAGCATCGAGGTTGTGCGGCGGAATGCGACTATCGCTGCGCGTAGGCGCACGACGAGACTCTGGCCGTTCGGTGAATTCTGGCCTGTCGGAAAACTCGGGATAGTCGCTCATAAAAGGACCTCTACCTTGCCGACAAATGGCTGTGAATTGCTAGTGGATAACCCTGCGAAATCCTTGTGGATGAGGGTGGGGACAAGGCCCCGCATCTGTGGATAATTGCGACCGTGCTGGCTGAAATCAGCCAGGCACGACCGAAATCTTGATGGTGCACTCAACGTCGGCATGCAAACGAACCACTGCGGAGTGTGAACCGGTGGTGCGAATGGGCTGCGCAACGATCTTCTTGCGATCGAGAGCAACGCCGGCCTGTGCTGACAATGCGGATGCGATGTCTGCAGTGGTGACCGAACCGAACAAACGGCCTTCGTTACCAGACTTTGCCTTCACCACGATTGCCTTGGCGGTGAGAGCCTCAGCCACGGTGCGAGCTGCCTCGCGGTCGTTGGTCTCGCGAAGATCGCGAGCACGACGCATGGCGTTTGCCTGGTTGATGGCGCCATCGGTTGCAACCAGTGCAAGGCCGCGTGGCAACAAGTAGTTACGTGCATGTCCGTCGGCAACGGTGACAATGTCACCGCGGCGTCCGACGCCAGCAATATCTTCGCGAAGAATCACGTTCATGATCAGGCCTCCACTTCGGCTTCGACTGCCTCGGTGGCGGTGACCACTTCGGTTACTTCTTCTGCAGCGTCTTCCATGCCAAAGGTGGAGCTGGTGGGCTGCTCTGGCATTTCAAGAGTGCTTTCGTCTTCACCGCGACCATCGCGACCTGGACGAGGTGCACGGGTGCTGACAGTGCGCTTGGTGTATGGCAAGAGTGCCATCTCGCGAGCGTTCTTGATGGCGGTGGCGATTTCGCGCTGATCTTGCACGGTGGCACCGCTCATGCGCTGACCGCGGATCTTTGAGCGATCGGACATGAAGCGCTGCAACAGGCTGACGTCCTTGTAGTCAATGAATTCAACCTTGTCGCCTGCAAGCGGGTTGGCCTTCTTCTTGAACTTGCGGTTTGCCTCGCGGGCGTTACGGATCTTGTTCTTCTTGCTAGTCATGATGTGGTCCTTGTAGAGGGAAGAGTGAGAGGGAAGGAATTACGAATCAGAAGGGTTCTTCGTCTTGCGGGAATCCGCCGAAGTCGCCACCTTGGTTGCCGCCGCCGGAGTTGCCTCCGCGGTTGAAGTTGCCGCCGCCTTGACCGCCACCATCGTTCCGAGGTGTGCGCTCGACAGAAGCTGTTGCCCAGCGAAGGCTTGGTCCAATTTCGTCAGCGTTAATTTCAATCGCTGTGCGCTTTTCGCCTTCGCGGTTTTGGTACTCGCGTTGTTCAAGGCGGCCCGACACGATGACGCGCATGCCCTTGGTGAGGGTAGATGCGGCGTTTTCGCCCATTTGGCCCCACGCAACAATGTTGAAGTACGAGGTTTGCTCTTGCCATTCGCCGTTCACTTGGTAGCGACGGCTGACAGCCAAACCGAACGATGCAACGCCGCGTCCACCGGTGGTGAAGCGAAGTTCTGGGTCGCGGGTGAGGTTCCCGACGAGAGTTACTGAGTTATCTGCCATGAGATGTTCCTTCTTCCTGAATCAGAAGTGAGAGTACGTAGAGCGTGTGGCTCAATAAGACGGCTAGGCCGCCGAAACCATGCCGCGACGTGCTGCTTCTGCATCGGGGAGACGAAGGAGCTTGTGGCGAAGTACATCGTCGGAGAGGCGGAAACCGCGCTCTACCTCATCCATTGCGCCACCATCGGCGAGGATGTTGAACACTGCGTAGTAGCCGTCTTCCTGCTTCTGGATGGGGTATGCAAGACGACGCTTGCCCCACCAGTCGGGGTTGCCGTGGATGCTTCCACCGGCTGCGGTGACGGATGCGGTGATGGTCTTCAACCATGCATGGGCTGTGCTCTCGTCGAGCTTGCCGCTGATAATGACCATGAGTTCGTAAGCACGCATTGCGTGTGACCTCCCTTCGGACCCGGTTTACGATCCCGGGGCCCCTTGACGGAGCAGGGTGAATATGTAACGGCGAAAGCGTATCGGCGGGTTTTCCCCATGCCACAGGACAATTGGTATCCGTATCAGCTTCTTTCACGACCCCCATGTGGAGGTGCTGTCCCATATGGGGAAAGGGATTGCCTTATTGAGCGGCGCGAGAACGGGGCCTGCGACCCGCGATGGGGAGCACCCGTAATAGGTGGTGCCACTTGCAACTTGGGCATGCCTCCACCACATAAGCCGCGTAGTCGTAGGGCGTACGTTGCAGCTTTTCCACGTCTCGTCGGTCAAGCAGCACCTTGCCGTTCTTGGGCAGGCCATGACCAAATACATAGGTCACCAGAGCCACATTCACTTCTTCGCAGATGGGGCACACCGTCTTTGATGGTTCACCAATGTTCTTCGCAGCACGAATGAGTTCCGGATGTGCATCACACACGGAGTCTTTGCTGATGCGGCCTTTCTTCACCTCATTAATGAGTGAGCGACGCGCGAGCTGATGGTCGACGACTCCGCCGCCACCTCTCAACATGTCGACGGAGAAACCCATGAGGTCACAAGATAGCCATAAGATTCGCCCATGTCAGACCCGCGTTCCACTGTTACCGATGGTCGCTCCATCTCGTTCGGATCCTCTGTGGATAACGACAACGAGTTGCGCATGTGTGGCGATGTAAAAGGCAAGCGTGTTCTTGAATTGGGGCTCTTTGGCTCCGTTCCCAACTGCGTGTCGGTGGCCAAGAAGGGTGCCCGCAGTATTGCCATCGACCCGTCTCGCGAGGCCATTCAGCGTGCCCGACAGGCCGCCGTGAATTCAGATGTGGTGGTGGAATTCCACGAGGGCGATCTTGCAGACCTCGGTTTTCTCATGAACGGAGTCATCGACCTGGCAATCTGCGTGCACCACATTCATCTCGACACTGACATTGCTCGATTGTTCCGCCAAGTGCACCGCGTACTGAAACCGGAAGCTGGTTTCGTGTTTGCAGTGACTCACCCCATGTCGGCGGTGTTCGAAGGCACCGACCGCACGGCGTGTCGTGTGTATGGCAGCACCACACCAACGGTGGGCGAACTCACCATGGCACTACAACGCGCGAATTTTTCCATCGATGTGATGCACGAACTCACGCCGTTGCATCAACCCAACGCAATTGCTCCATCAACACTTGTGGTGCGTGCGCGAAAACTGGGCAACTAATTCAGAACTGCTGCAATCGACGCGAACGCTTCAACTGCGCCGCGCTTTCCGAATTCTCTGACCACCAAGTTTTCAGACGTTCAATCACCACGTCTTCTCCCAGTAGTCCTTCTTCCAAGCGAATGTCCATCAGGTATTCCATTGCCGCACCAACGGCAGGACCAGCTGGAACATTGAGAATTTCCATCACGCGCTGACCATCAATTTCTGGTCGAAGACTGGCGAGCTCTTCACGCGCGGACACTTCAGCGATGCGCTCTTCCATTTCATCCATACGACGCGCAAGAATTTTTGCCTTCTTCTCGTTGCGGGTAGTGCAGTCGCAACGCACAAGAACGTTGAGTTCATTGAGATACGGGCCTGCATCGCGCACGTAACGTCGCACTGCGCTGTCCGTCCAACCCATCTGATACGTGTGAAAACGCCCGCTGATTGCCACCAGTTCAGACACTGCGGCAATGTCTTCATTGGGGTACTTCATTTGCTTCATGCGTTCACGTGTCATGCGCGCACCAACAACTTCGTGATGATGAAACGTGACGCCTTTGCCTTCTTTGAATCCGCGAGTGCGAGGCTTGCCAATGTCGTGGTACAGCGCGGCCAAACGCGTAATGCGGAAATCAAACTCGCCTGGCAAATCCGCTTGTACGTTCTCCACCACGGCAATGGTGTGCGTGAGAACGTCTTTGTGACGGTGAATGGGGTCTTGTTCAAGACGCATCAAGCGCAACTCGGGCAAGAAGTGCTCAGCGAGACCGGTGTCAATGAGAAACCACAATCCAAAACTGGGTCGCTTCGTGGTCATCAGTTTGTCGAACTCCACGCGAACACGTTCGGCAGAAACGATGTTGAGTCGGTCCGCCATTTCTGTGACTGCCTTGGTGATGGATGGATCTGGCGTCACTTCCAGTTGCGAAATGAACCGAGCCGCGCGCAACATGCGCAACGGATCATCGCTGAACGATTCCTCTGCTGACAGCGGCGTGCGCAAGTTGCGGGTGAGAAGGTCGGCTGCTCCACCAAAGGGGTCCACCAAGGTGGGCGTGTCGCTGGTGAGTTCCAATGCCATGGCATTGATGGTGAAGTCGCGTCGTGACAAATCCATGTGAATGTCATCGGCGTAGCTCACCTCGGGCTTGCGCGAATCGGGCGAGTAGGCCTCGGCTCGGTGTGTGGTGATTTCATACACACGCTCGCCAATCTTCAGCCCAATGGTGCCAAAACGTTCCCCCTGGGTCCACAGGGCATCGGCCAGGTCGGCAACGATCTTCTTGATTTCATCGGGGCGAGCGGTGGTGGTGGCGTCGAAATCCATGGCCGATGGGTCAATGGGGCCATCCCCCGTGGCCATGAGAAGGTCGCGCACGGTGCCCCCCACCAGGTACAGCCGGTGTCCGGCTGCGCGGAAACGGGCAGCCAGGGGCTCCATTTCGGCCAAAATCGGGGCAAAGCGGGGTGGAATCATGGGAATCGGTGACCACATAGAAAGTGGTCATGGCAAGACTACGGTCTTTGGGGTGAGTCTGACCGCCCGTTCCCCCCGTAGTGGTGTTGTGTGGTCGGGGGCTTCCAGTGTTCGCGTGCGACCATGGCCGCTCACGCCTGACCGAGCTTTCCTTCTTATTACGGGTTCTCACGGGCCTGATTTGGAACTACCCCATCCGGACATTTTGGGCGAATGGGTCCGCACCATTTCGTCCTGGGGATATCGCAGTGTGCGCACCACCGCTCTTGCTCCCACCCCCGCAGCCGCCTTACGCACAGTGGGTTTCATCACGGCACAAGACCTGGTGCTCCTGAAGCGCACTCACTATGCACCTCCCACATACGACATCCCGGCCGACATTGCGCCCCGCACAGTGCGACGTCTTCCTGGTCATCGCTATTCAGCCACGGTGCTGAATGAATTGCTGCAACTAGATCGTGCGGCATTCGGTGACGAATGGTGCCTTGATCGGGAAGCGTTGCGTGATGCATTCACGGCAACTCGACGATCTCGCATTTTGGTGTCACGTTCGCATGGACGCATTGACGGCTTTGTGTTGGTGGGCGCAACGGGATCTACCGGTTTCATTCAACGCCTTGCCGTGCAACCCGATGTACGCCGTTCCGGAGTTGCCTCGCGATTGGTGGCATCAGCACTGCAGTGGTCACACAAGGTCGGTTGTTCAGTGACAGTGGTGAATACCGAGGTCTCCAATTCAGCGGCAATTGGTCTCTATCGCTCGTTTGACTTCGAGGAAATGGAACACGGCCTGCAGGTTCTTGAAAGAGACCTGACATGAAGCGAGTGTTGGTGCGTGTGTTGTGCGGCCTTTCCCTTGTCGCTTTCTGTATTCCTACCGATATGGCGCATGCGCAAAAGAAAGCGCCGGTTGTTCAAACCATTGACGTTCTCTCACAGCCGTTCAACATCACATCATCCACCAATGCCCGATTCGTGTTGCACGCAGACGATGCGGTGCTCACCGATCGAAATGATCGTCTTGAATTTCAATTGCACCGCCGTCTCTCCACTCGCGAGGCATTGCGGTCAATTGCCAATGGTGAAGCAACGTCGAGTGTCACAGACACGGTCTTTTTGCGTTTGTCACGCATTGCGCGTGACAGTGACGGCAACCTCACCGCCACTGTTCCCATGTTGCAAGCCACGAACAACCAGGTGTCGCTGTTGATCAATCAAGATGGCGTGTACCCCATCACCATTCGCATTACCGATGACGTCTCGGGCAAAGCCATTGCATCGGTTCTCACTTTCATCAATCGACGGACCATCACATCAAGCGATCAGTCGGTGCAAGCCACCACCTTTGTTTCGCTCACCCATACTCCTTCGCTTTCTGCTTCGGGGAAATTCGAGGTCACCTCTGAATTGCGCGCAAAAGCCCAACGTTTCATTGACTATTTGAAGAAGAATTCACGAGCTGCAACGGTGTATGTGCAGCCTGAAATCATTGCTGCGTTGGCCACATCTACCGACCCGTTGGATGTTTCGTTGATCGAAGGCATTCGCACGCAGTTGCGAACACGCTCCATTACCACGGCAACGTTTGCACCCACTGATGTCTCCATGATGGCCAATGCAGGCCTTGGCGATGAATTCATTTCGCAGTTGCGATTGGGTGAATCAACTCTCACCAAATATCTGCCTGCCATCAACATTGTGCGAAACACATGGGTGGCCAACAACATTGTCGACGAACGTGGACTGGCGTTGCTCCACAAGGCAGGCATCACAGGTTTGATCTTGTTGCACCCCGCACAAGATTCGGCAAAGTTCCAGGCGCCTCACGCCATCCTCGCTCGCCCCGATGGCTCTTCTCAGCAATATATGAGTGTGATTTCGGTGGAAGCCGAGGTGGCTCAACAACTGGCCGTGGAACCACTCACGCTTCCAGCTGCGTATCGCGCCGCTGCCGAATTGTTGATGGAACGTGATGATCTGGTGGCTTCTGGAATTTCGCCTGACGTCATCCGATTGGTGATCGCAAGCGATGCAAACTCGGTGGAATCGTTCAATGCACTTGATCTTGTGTCAAAAGCGGTTGCCACCGCACCTGGCATCAAGATGACCGACATGACCATCGCCCAAACAGTGAGCAGTGACACCCCGGCCATTCACTTCGTGGAATTGTCGCCCAACAATGGGGCTGCCATTCGCAATTCACTGGCATATTCACGCGTGCAACTCAACGCGGTGCTCTCCATGTTTGGCAAAGACGATGTCAGCAGTGACTCACTCACCTATCTCCTGGGCCTCGCTGGTTCCACCATTGCCACCAGTCCCGCGGAATACTCCAATGGTCTGAACGCTCAGCTGGCCAAACTGCGTGCCGCCGTCTCGGTCACCACCCCTCGTGAGGTCACGTTGTCGGGTCGAAAGAGCGTCATTCGCTTGCAGGTGCGCAACGACTCGAAGGTTGACCTCACCGTGGTGGTGCGACTCTCCAGTGTGAAGTTGTACCTAGAAGAACCAGTGCGCACCATTACATTGCCCGCCGGCAGCACCACGGAAGTGAAGATCCCCGGCACCACCCGTACCAATGGCCGATTCACCATCGGCATCAAGGTCTCTACGCCAGAAGGCGGAGTGGACGTTGTGCCGTACAAGACCATCACCGCCAAAGTGAACGCCATTGCGGGACTCGGCCAACTCATCAGCATCACCTTGCTGCTCGTGTTGATTGCGTGGTGGTGGTCGCATTCACGCAAATCACGCGCTGAAGGCAGTGCCAACGAGGGTGCGGGTACTACGGTTTCCCATCAATGACTGTACGAATTGTCACCGACTCCTCCTGCGACCTTCCACAGAGCATGGCCGATGCGTTAGGCATCACCATCGTTCCGCTCAGTATTCGCTTTGGCGACCAGGAATACATTGACCGAACCACCATCACTGGCGATGAGTTCTGGGCCAAGGTTGCCGCATCACCTGTTCTTCCCGAAACCGCTGCGCCATCACCCGGTCAGTTCGAACAGGCCTACCGCGCCCTCAAGGCCGATGGAGCCAGCGCCGTTGTAGTGATTGCCCTCTCATCCGACCTTTCAGCCACCATGCAGAGCTCCGAATTGGGTGCTCGTGCAGTTGCTGGCGAAATAGATGTGCGCATTGTCGACAGCCGAAACGCCACCATGGGCCTGGGACTCATCGTGCTGGAATGCGCCGAACGAGCAAAGGCTGGCGCTTCCGCAGATGAAATCGTTGCCTTGGCCAACAGCATCACACCTCGGGTTCGTGTGTACGGAGCCCTCGACACCATTGAGAATCTCAAGAAGGGCGGCCGCATTGGTGGCGCAAAGGCCCTGATGGCCAGTGCACTCTCCATCAAGCCCATCGTCGAAGTGGCAAACGGTCTCATTGGCGAAGCCGGCAAGCAACGCACTCGTTCGAAAGCTCTCGCCTTCATCGTGGACAAGGTGCGCGAGAACGCGGGCAACATCCAACGACTCGCACTCTTGCATGCGCAATGCTCCGATGTTGACGCAGTGGTGGCGATGATCAAAGAGGTCTACCCACACGATTTCGTGGTGAGTGATATTGGTGCAGTCATCGGTACACACACCGGTGAAGGCACCCTCGGAGTTGCGTTCATCCTTAATCAGTAAGGGAATTCCCCGTTCCAGGTGTTTTCCACAACTAGCGTTGGCTCCCAGCAATGGCAACCTCGCAACACTCCGATGACCTCATAGGTGGCCGCTATCGCTTGACTGCACCCATTGCTTCGGGCGGGATGGCAGATGTGTGGCGCGCACAAGACCTCACACTGCATCGAGAAGTCGCCATCAAGTTGTTGCGCAAGAACGTTGTCAACGACAAAACAGTGCGCGAACGTTTTCGTCGTGAAGCCAGGGCATTGGCAAAGCTCACACACCCGAACATTGTTCCGTTGTATGACGTCATTGAAGAGAATGGTCAAGTTGCACTTGTCATGCGCTACATCAATGGCATGTCGTTGCGTGAGCTGCTCGATGAAAAAGGAAACAATGACGGTCCGGGTGTTCTCAGTGTCTACACCACCGTGCACATTGGTCGCTCCATCGCTGCAGCGCTTGCAAAGGCGCACGCAGAAAATCTTGTGCACCGCGACATCAAGCCGGGCAACATTCTCATCATGCCGAACGGTGATGTGTTGCTCACCGACTTCGGAATTGCAAAACCGCTGAAGTCGAGCGAAGGCGACGACACCGATCTCACTCGCACCGACATCATGATGGGTACTGCAAAGTATTTGTCACCCGAACAAGTACAAGGTCGTTCACTTGATGGCCGTGCAGACATGTACGCATTGGGTCTCGTGTTGTATGAGTGCTTGGCCGGAAACGTGCCATTTAAAGGGGAAAACGACCAAGCAACGGCAATCGCACGTTTGTCGCGTGACCCGACGCCGTTGCAAGGTATTCGTCCCGATGTGCCCAGCACGGTTCTTGCAGTGGTACATCGCATGCTGCGTCGCAAGCCTGAAAATCGTTACCACTCTTGTGCAGAAGTTGTTGATGCACTCGAATCTGCAATGACCAACTTGCACGATGCCATCACACCTGCAGACGGTCTCACGCCATCAATCGGTGCGCCCACAACGCGTGTTGAACGTGGTGTGCTTGATCCGCTCATGCCGCAGAAGCAAAAACCGTCCCTCACGGTGGTGTCGCGCGACAACACTCCGGTCACACGCGATCGCACACCAACACCTCGTGGAAATGCTCGACCAAAATCTCAGTTACCTGCACAACAACGCACATCCACGAAGAGGAACTACATTCCCATCGCATTGTTGCTCACCGCATCATTGGTGATGGCTGGCTTCTTGTGGAAGGGACTGCAAAACACCAAGTCGTCCACCAACACCAGTGTGGTGAACAAAGTGCAAGTGGGTCCGGTCAATGTCGTTGCCATGCACAGTTACGACCCCAATGGTGACGATGGCGTGGAGAACGAATCGATGATTCCGTATCTCACCGACAACAACCCGGACACCGCATGGACCACGGTGTGTTACGGCAACCAATACTTCGGCTCCAAGGGCGGGGTCGGCGTGGTGGTGCAGTTGTCCGGAATGGGCATTGGCACCCTGAACACCACGTTCAAGACAGCACCGTGGAACGCCGAGGTGTACGTGTCGCAATCGGAAACTGTTCCCACCACCATCGAAGGATGGGGTTTGCGTGTGGCCGATTCATTCGGCACCAACCCTGGCGTCGGCACTTTCACCGTGGACCAACCTGCACGTCAGGTGTTGCTGCTGTTGCGCGAAGCTGGTCGCAGCACCACCTGCAGCAACAACAACCCCTTCAAGGGCATGTTGTCCGACCTCAGTTTCACCTCTGCCAAGTAGGCACTGAGTAATCTCGCTGTATTGCACGAGATGACGACCACCTTCTTCTGAAGCGCGCGCAACGCGGCGATGCACAAGCCACCGATGCTTTACTCCGCCAGCACTACGACATGGTGCGCGCCGTGTGCCATCGCATTGTCATCAATGCCGCTGACGCCGAAGACGCCACACAAATGGCCCTGATTTCCATTGTGCGGGCACTCCCTTCGTTCGACCGCCGGTCTCAGTTCTCCACGTGGGCGTACCGCATCGCCACCAATGCAGCCCTCGATGAAATTCGCCGCACCAAACGCCGCGCGGTTCCTACCGACAATGGCGATGTCTATGACACCCCCGTCAGTGATGCAACCACTGCCGTGGATGCCCAAATGGATGTTTCTCAGGCCCTTGCCCAATTGCCCGAGGACTACCGCGTGGTGATTGTGCTTCGTCATGTCGCCGACATGGAATATGACGACATTGCCATTTCGCTCGACATTCCGCTGGGCACCGTACGGTCACGTTTGGCGCGCGGGCGGGCACAATTGGCAGAGATTCTGGGGAACTCCGCTCACACACCGGAGCGTCACACCAATGACTAGAAGCTCTGGACAGAAAGGATTCGCACCATGACCGAAGAGAACGAACTCACTCCAAGCATTCAGGCTGCTCTTCGTGATGTATCCCCGGCCTCTGAGGAGACGCGAAACACCCATATTGCTGCAGCGCTGTCCGAACTTGTCACACCACAACGTCGTTCCATTCCTTATTTGGCAATTGCCGCCGCACTGTTGGTAGTGCTGGGCGTTGGGTCCACCATTGCCACCCGCCCCGGAGGAGCGCAGGAACCGCAGGTCACCGCGCACGCCATTTCCCTGGTCACCGTTCCGAAAAACATGGCTCCCGATGCCACCATTCCTGGCTTTCCTCGCTCGTGCTACGTGGCCGATACGCGCACCGTGGCGTTGTACACCATGGACACCAACCCCATGCAGGTGGATGTCACCGACTGGCAAGTGGCCTTCAAGAACAACAATTCATGTGCCACCGCAGCAGCCATCAACATCCCCAGCACACAGCCCACACTTCTCACGCCTGCCGACTGCGCTGCGCCACCCGATACGGATCTCATATTGTTGGCAACTTTCGATATGACGGGTGTGAGATATCGAGTACTTGCATCCTCCACCGACCTCATTTTGTTCTCGTGCGACAGCAACTCCGAAGTGGGTCGTACGCCCCATCCCAATTACGACACCGTCATCGACTAACCGCCCGCCGTTAGGCTGACGACATGGTGTCCAACCCACTCACAGACCCCGAATGGGCCACCCGCACGGTTGATTTCATCGATCGCTTGGTGGCCACGGTGCGCAGGTACACCACCCAGCCGCTTGTTACCACCGCCCGTGGTGTGGTGTTTGGGCTTCTCGGCTCATTCGGAGTCGTTGCCATCATCGTTCTGTTTGTGGTGGGACTTGTGCGTGGCATACAAGCAGGTCTCGATGCCGTGGTGAATCACCAAGCATCCGTATGGATTTCCTATTTCATCCTCAGCGCGGTATTCCTCGTCATCGGAAGTGTTCTGATGCGCCGCCGTTACACAGAAGAAGAGAAGTAAGTCGTGAGTGCACAGCACAAAGTCATCATCATTGGATCGGGACCTGCAGGTCTCACCGCCGCCATCTACACGGCGCGAGCATCGCTCTCCCCTCTGGTGATTGAAGGCGAGCCCAGCAGCACCAGCGACCAGCCCGGCGGTCAGCTCATGCTCACCACCGAAATCGAGAACTTCCCTGGATTCCCCGAAGGAATCATGGGACCCGAGCTCATGATGAACTTCCGCACGCAAGCAGCGCGTTTTGGTGCCGAATTCATTACCGAAAAGGTCACCAAGGTCGATTTTTCTTCTCGCCCCTTCAAGGTGTGGATTCGCGACCAAGAACACACTGCCGAGTCCATCATCGTGGCCACTGGCGCACAGTCGCTGATGCTCAACTTGCCACGCGAAAGTGACCTCATTGGTCACGGAGTTTCCACGTGCGCAACGTGCGACGGATTCTTCTTCCGCAACCACGAAATTGCCGTGGTGGGTGGCGGTGACTCGGCCATTGAAGAAGCCATCTTCCTCACCAAGTTCGCCACAAAGGTGCACCTCATCGTGCGTCGCGATGCATTGCGTGCATCCCGCATCATGCAAGAGCGCGCACTTTCCAACGAAAAGATTCAGATTCACTGGAATTCACAGGTCACTGAATTGCACGGCGAAGCATCACTCACCAGTGTCACTCTGAAGAACAATGCAGACGGCACATCGGCACCATTGGCCGTTACCGGTTTGTTCATCGCCATCGGCCACAAGCCAAATACGTCAATATTTACGGGCGTTTTGGACATGGAAGAGTCCGGCTATTTGCTCACCCGCGAAGGTTCCACCTACACAAACGTTGACGGTGTGTTTGCCGCTGGCGACGTGCAGGATCACGTGTACCGCCAAGCAATCACCGCTGCCGGTTCGGGTTGTGCCGCCGCCATCGACTGCGAGCGTTGGCTCGAGGGTCAACACTAGGAACACATGACACTGCGCATCGGACTTGTCGCTGCATCCGATCGCGCTTCATCGGGCCAGTACGAAGATCGCGGCACCCCTGCACTTCGTGAATATCTCCGGGCACGTATCACCACGCCACACGAATTCGTGGAACGTCTCATTCCTGATGACTTCTCCACCATCACGAGCACCCTCATCGACCTCGCTGACAACGAACTGTGCACTCTGGTTTTCACCACTGGTGGCACGGGTCCTTCACCACGCGATGTGACTCCCGAGGCAACGGAATCAGTGGTGCAACGTGTGTTGCCGGGGTTTGGTGAAGTGATGCGTCGAGTGTCGTACCAAATAGTTCCCACTGCCATTTTGTCCCGCCAAATTGCCGGTCTTCGCGGAACGTGTCTCATTGTGAACCTGCCCGGCAAGCCCAGCGCCATTGCTGAATGTCTCGATGCCGTGATGGCGGCAATCCCCGACTGCGTGGCCACATGTGGCGGTCCCACCATTGACATGGTGCCCGAGATGCGCGCCTTCAACCCTCACAGTTCCTGAACTGCGCAGCAGTATCATGAGGAGCAACGAAAGGTGCTGTCATGGCTGAAGGAATCGTGAATCTCACAAGCGCAACATTCGACGAGGTAGTGAACTCGTCGTCAAAGCCCATCCTTGTTGACTTCTGGGCGGAGTGGTGCGGACCTTGCAAGCAAATTGCTCCCATCCTCGAGCAAATCGCAAGCGAGAATCCAGAAAAGATCGCAATTGCAAAACTCAATGTTGACGACTACGGCGACATTGCTGGTCGCTTCAACGTGATGAGCATTCCCACCATGTTGTTGTTTGCTGATGGCGAATTGAAGCACAAGATCGTCGGTGCGATGCCAAAGGGTCGCATGCTCGAGGAGCTTTCTCCATTTCTTCCAGCTGGCCAATAAGTCCTGGCCACCGCGGTCCCGCGGTACATGACTTACAGCGTCGTCTTTCTGCCGCCGGTTTTCTTGCACCTGGCGCTGCAGAAGATTCCACTTTCTGCGCGCGTACGCACGCGGCCGTTTTGGCGTTTCAAGACTCATACGGCTTGCGAGCCACTGGTGATGTGGACGAACAAACGTGGTCCGCGCTCATAGAAGCATCGTGGTCATTGGGTGATCGCTTGTTGTTCCTGCGTTCACCCAACACGCGTGGTGACGATGTTGCAGAGTTGCAAACACTGCTGAATCGATTGGGTTTTGATTGCGGTCGTGTGGACGGAATATTTGGTCCACTTCTTGTGCGTGCCGTTTCAGAATTTCAAACCAACATGGGTATGGAGCCGAACGGCATCTGCACACCCGAGTTGGTGGTGGTGATGAAGCGCATGGCATCGCAGTCGGGAGAAGGTCCCGGTGTTGCAGTCGTGCGTGAATCCATTGATCTTTCCGATTTAGATGCTCGTGATTCCGCACGCATCGTGGTGGGTTACTTCCCTGGCGTTGCAGCGTTGGCACATGCAGTCACCGTGCGCGCAAAGGTATTGCATCCACTCACCACCACCGTTGAATCAGATGCGTTGTCACAAGCACAAGCTGCCAATCGCTTTGGTGCAGATGTGTATGTTGGCTTTGAATCGTCAAGTGATGAAGGTTGCACCATCTTCTATTACGAAGTCCCCACGTTTGTGAGTGTGGGCGGTCGCAACTTGGCTCGCCGTATCGCCGCAGCCGTTTCGTCTCGTGTGCCTGAACTGTCTGTCACCACGCAAGGCGTGCGTCACCCGGTATTGCGCGAGACACGAATGACGGCTGTGCTGTGTTCCATGGCTCCGCACCATGTGGTGTCGTTGAAAACGAGCGCCATCTCGGCCGCAGTGAACGATGCCCTTGACATGTGGCGAGAAGATCCCCTCACCGAGCTGTAGTTATCCACAGCTAATCCACACTTGTGGGTAAACCTCAAGTTTCAACCGCAACAAGAGGTTGATATCTGTGGAGAAAACTACAGAGCTGTGTTTTCAGTTGAGAGTTTTGTAACGCTCACTCCGCCATACGGCGATAAATGCGCTCAAGATCGAGCAGGTCGGCGAAATCAATGGAGATCTTGCCGCGCTTGTCTCCCATGGTGACGTGCACCTTGGTCTCCAAGTGTTCGGCCAAGAGATTCTCCAGCTCCAGCAACCCAGCAGGGCGCAATGTGCTGCCTCCCCCGCCTGTTCCGCGGCCCTTGCCCCCTGGCTTTTCTTCGCCGGGCACTCCGTTCTTCACTGCATCCTCTGTGGCGCGTACTGACCAGCCTTGCTTCACAGCAAGGTCGGCAAGACGCTCCATGGTGGAGGCGTCATCACAGCCCAGCAATGCGCGGGCGTGTCCGGCGCTCAGCCGGCCGTCGGCCAAAAAGCCCTGCACCGCGGCAGGGGTTTGCAACAAACGCAACGCGTTGGTAACGGCCGTTCGGCTCTTGCCCACTCGCTTTGCCACTTGCTCGTGCGTTAGTGAAAAATCCTCGGTGAGTTGCTGATATGCAGAGGCTTCTTCCAAAGCGGTGAGATCTTGACGGTGCAAGTTCTCCACGAGAGCTTGCTCCACCGAATCGAGTTCGGTGATCTCGCGCACCACCACAGGTACTTCAGTGAGTTTGGCTCGCTGGGCTGCACGCCAACGGCGCTCACCCGCAATGAGCTGATACTTGCCCGGCGATACCTCGCGCACCAAGAGCGGCTGAAGCACGCCAATCTCTTTGATGGACTTTGCCAGATCGCTCAGCGAATCTTCATCGAAATGAACACGTGGCTGATTGGGATTGGGCTCAATGGAAGTGGTGGGAACATCACGCAAAGCCGAGGCGGGCAATTCTGCCGTCACATCGGGGGCGGTGCGACCGGCTGGCTTGGCAGCAGGTGTATCGGTGGTTGTTTCCTCAGGGGCGACGGTGCGCTCCGTTGGAATAAGGGTGGATAATCCCCTACCTAACTTTCGGCGTTCGGCCATTGCTCAACTCCTTTGCCACGGTGCGGTATGCCTTTGCGCCCTTTGATGTGGACGCATGTTTGAGAACGGAGCGCTCCATGGAAGGAGCTTCTGCCAACTTCACGTTGTACGGAATCACGGTCTTGAAGACTCGATCACCAAATGCGTTACGCAATTCGCCTTCCACCTCTTGCGACAACTTCTTGGTGCCCTCAGACATGGTGAGCAGATAATGAGCAATCTCTAGATTCGGGTTCAACGCTTGGCGTACCTGCTTCACTACTTCGCTGAGGTCACGCAGACCTTCCAGTGCAAAATACTGACACTGCACCGGAGCCAAGATGGCATCGGCGGCCATGAATGCGTTCACGGTGAGGCGACCCAACGTGGGCGGGCAATCCAACAACACGTAGTCCCAATCGTCACGGCAGGCATCAATGGCCTCTTTCAACCGTGGCTGTGGGAACATCTCGGCGACCAATTGAGCTTCCACTCCGGCCAATTCCTGGCGCTTGGGAGCTGGGGCCACGAACAAGTTCTTCTCGGCGGTGGGCTCGATAATGGAGTCAAGCGTTTCCTCGCGCAAAAGCACTTCGGCAATGGTGGGGGCGTCATCGGGTGCGTTAATACCCAATCCCGACGAAGCGTTGCCCTGGGGATCCAGGTCGATAATCAAGGTGCGAAAGCCCAATTCGGCCAGAGCTGCACCCAAGTTGATGGCGGTGGTGGTTTTGCCCACTCCGCCTTTCTGCAAAGAGATTGCCAGGACAGTGCAGTCCGAGGCTGGTGAATCACTCATGAGGTCCGGTCTCCTATTCGCAGGTCCAAGTGGATGGCCAAAGTGTAGAGGCGGGGTGTGGATAACGGGTGGATGTGAGCCAATGTTTCACGTGAAACCTTGCCATCGAGCCGCAGTCCGTCTCCCTGGACAGAATGTTTCACGTGAAACATCTGGAACTTTTTGAAACCTCCGGTGTTTCACGTGAAACACTGTGGACAAACCCTCAAGTGCTTATTTAGTATGGCTTTGCCGTTAGGCGCACCACCCCAGGCAGGTATTCGGGGGCCCCAAAACCCGCCTTCTCAAGGAGCTCAATTGGCCACCTGGAGGGGTCTGGGGAGGGGGGTTCGGACACGATTAACGTCCCTCCGTTTTTTAGGAGGGGTCGAGCGAGGGGTGCCGTGACCTCGGGGCTGCCGAACCCTCGACACACCACAGCGTCGTACTTTTCGTGGTGCTCAGGTTCGCGACCCAGCTTCTCCACATCGGCAGTCATGACCTTCACCCTGTCAGTCATTCCCAAGGCCGCGACTCCGCGAGCCAGGGCGTCCATGCGGGTTTCGCGTCGATCAACTAACACCAGTTCCAGGTCAGGTCGATCGTCGGCGATCACCAGACCGGGCACGCCAGCGCCAGTGCCAATGTCAATGATGAGATGTGCCGATGAGGGGAGTGCCGCCACGAATTGGCGTGCGTGGTCAATAACTTCAGGGATGGGGCGATCCCCCAGGGTGCCCAGGCGCTGAGCGGTGGCAAGAACATCGGCAACGGTGCGGGCGGTGGACACGACACGAATGTAGTGCCCGAATAGCAAAGGACCCGCCTTTCGGCGGGTCCTTCACAACATTGAGTGCGCTTGCTTATGCGGGCTCAACCACCACGCGACGGCGAGGGTCTTCGCCTTCGGAACGAGTGGTCACGCCTTCAAACTCCACGAGGGTGTCATGCACAATCTTGCGATCTGCCGAGTTCATGGGCTCGAGCATGCGTGCAGATCCGGTTTCCTTCACCTCGGTGGCAACCTTCTCGGCGAAACGGCCCAGTGCCTCGCGACGACGCTCGCGGTACCCCGCGATGTCGATACGCAAGCGGGTGTCTTGATCGCCCAAACGACGCTGGCTTGCAACGCGGGTGAGGTCTTGAATGGCCAACAATGTGGCGCCGCCAGGTCCCACCATGAGACCCAACTCGGTGCCATCCACGCGTACTTCAATTTCGTCTGCCTCGCGGTTGACGGTGACATTTCCCTTGGTACCAAAGGCAGTGACCAAACCAGAGAGGAAATCGGTCGCTGCCTGGCCCACCAAAGCGGGATCAACTTCTACCTTTTCGCGTGGCTCACGTGGCTCACGTGCAGGACGCTCAGCACGAGGAGCGCGTTCGCGACGCTCTCCACCGTTGTTGTTGCGCTGACGATCGCCGTTGCCGGCTGCACCCTTTTCACGACGAGGGCGACGCTCGGTCTTGCCTCGTGGTGTGTTCGGACGGACACGAGCTCGTACACGGGCCTCGCCACGGGTACGACCAAAGAGTCCCTGCTTGGGCTCTTCAATGACCTCGAACTCGGCGTCGTCTTCGTGAATGCCCAATTGCTCGAGCGCTGCTTCTTTGGCTTCCTCAATGGTGTTGCCGGTGGTTTCTACCCATTCCATGGTGATCTCACTTCTTCTTCGGGACGCGGAATCGCGTACTACTTGTTTCGCTTACTAGGCGGGACGGGACGTGTTGGCTTGCCACTAGGTGCAGGCCTGTTCTTGCCGGGGGTCACGCGCTTGCTCTGAATAGGAGCTTGTGCTTGCGACTGTTCATCTTTTTGCTTGCTGGGCTTAGCAGTGTCATCTTTGCCGAGCTCGCGAGCTTTGGCGCTCGCTGCCTGAGCCTGATGACCAAGACCGCCTTCTCCGTAGAAACGGCGGGTGATGTAGCCCTGCTGCACAATGCGAACAATTGCCTGCGTGGCGTAATACACCACAAGGCTGGTGGGCAAGAACACTTGGAACAACGCAAAGGCCACGGGCAGGTACTGCATCACCTTTGCCTGACCAGCAGACATGGTGGGGTTTGCAGCACGGCTGGCAACCATGCGCTGCTGAATGAAGAACAATCCGCCGAGCACCACAATGAGGAGTGCGTAGGGGATGCCCTTCGAGAAATTGTCCTGCATTGCCTCGGATGGGCTGATGGCCAAGTTCAGGCCAAACGACTTCATTTCGGTCTGGCCAAGAAGCGCCTTGTACAACTCCGATGAATGCGAGATGTACTTCGGAGCGAAACCAGCAGCCACATTCTTTGGATCGATGTACGTGAGTCCTCGCAGAACGCGGAACATGATGATGAACACGGGCATCTGGGCCAAAAGCGGCAAGCACGAAGCCAACGGGTTGATCTTGTGCTCCTGATAGAGCTTCATCATCTCTTCGTTGAGTTTTTGGCGGTCACCCTTGTATTGGTTCTGCAGCTTCTTCATTTCTGGCTGCAGGCGCTGCATTTCCAGCATTCCCTTGGTGCTCTTCAGGGTGAGTGGTGTGATGAGCAACATGATGGCCAAAGCTGCAAGTGCACCAGCGACGGCATAGTTGTGTACCCACCCGTAAAAGGTGTCGATAAGCCAAGCGGCGGCGTTGAACACGGTGGTTCCTTTCTTTAGCGACCCGACCGGGGCGCTGGGACGGGGTCGACTCCGGATGGTCCGAATGGTCGACAGCGGCTGAGGCGACGCACGGTGAGCCAAAACCCTCGGAGAGAACCGTGGGTTTCTATGGCCTCAACGGCGTAGTGCGAGCAAGATGGCCAAAAGCGACAAGGGGAGGGATACCCCTCGCGAGCAACTTGGTAGAAGCGAATGGCCTTCAACATGGCCCGCTGGGGCTTGGTGAGAGGGGCGTGGTCAGCGCAATCGTGGGGCTGATGTGAAATGGCGGTCATGAGACGCCCTTTTCGAACTTGGCAATCAGATTGCCCAGATGACGATTGAGTTCAGGAAAATCAATGCCGTGGGCGCGAGGGGATGCGCCAAATACGTAAATGCCGGGAAGAAGTGAGGACTCATGAGTTTTCACAAGTTCACGAAGTTGACGGCGCAAACGGTTGCGGCGCACGGCAGAACCGTAGGAACGACCCAGGGCGTAGCCCACATGGGGTTGCGAAAGAGACGAATCGAGAAGCATGGTGCACGAAAGAGGTCCGGAGCGGACATGGCGACCTTGTTCGCGAATGCGAACGAAGTCTGAACGGCTCTGGATACGGCCGATCAAGCGGAAAGCTTGTGGCGACCCTTTGCGCGACGTGCCTTGAGAATGGCGCGGCCTGCGCGGGTGCTCATACGCGAACGGAAACCGTGCTTGCGAGCCTTACGTCGATTGTTTGGTTGAAAGGTGCGCTTCATGGCGCCTCCTGTGGGACAAGCTCCGGGCGGAGCACGCGGTCTATATGTAGTTCCTGTGCCAGCGGCACGAGACGAACGAATCCACAGGCTAACGCCCGAGAAGCCCCTCCTGACACAAAAATGAGCCGGACTTCACGGCCTGCCTCACCAGGACCACAACATGTAGTTCTCAAATTTTAGATATCCACAAGTCCTGCTACGGTCATCTTCCCCACCAGGACAAGGTGGGCAGTCATCCACACCCTGTGGATTGTGCTGTGGACGAGTGCTCTGGAGGCCCAAATGAGTAATCACGAAGCAGTGTGGAACGCCACCGCACAGTTGTTGAAAGAACAACTCACAAAGGGAGTGTGGTTCTCCACATTCAACGACGTTGTCGCTCTCGCAAGCGATGATGAATCACTTCGCCTCCAAGTTCCCAATGCACACATTCGTGATCGCATCGTCACTCGCTATCGCCCCATGGTCATCGACGCGCTCGATGAGATTGGTGAGAGCGACCGCGAACTCATCATCGAGATCAGCGACCTTCAATCCGATGTTGAAGTCGTTGAACCACTCGACGACGAGTCAACAGTGATGACTCAACCCACAAACACCAATAACAGCAAGGGAAATGCGGTGGGCCTCAACCCGCGTTACACCTTCGAAAACTTCGTGAAGGGCGCCTCCAACCAGTTCGCACTCGCCGCCGCATTGCGCGTTGCTGAAACTCCCGCTCGTTCGTACAACCCACTCTTCATCTACGGCTCGGCCGGTTTGGGTAAGACACACTTGCTGCAGGCAATTGGTTGGTATGTGCATGCTCATTACGCGCATTACGAAGTTCGTTATGTGTCCACCGAGACATTCCTCAACGAATACGTCGATGCCATTCGTACAAACACCACCGCAGCGTTCAAGCGCCGTTATCGCGACGTGGATGTTTTGCTCATCGACGACATCCAGTTCATGGAAGGAAAAGAGGGTCTTCAGGAGGAGTTTTTCCACACCTTCAACAGCCTCCACGGCGCCAACAAGCAGATCGTTATCTCGTCTGACCGTATGCCCGACGCCATTCCCACCCTGGAAGACCGCCTCCGCGGCCGCTTCCGTTGGGGCCTGATTACCGATATTCAGCCGCCCGACCTGGAAACCCGCCTGGCCATCCTTCGCAATAAAGCGGAGCGCGACAACACCCCACTTCCTGCCGACGTGCTGGAGTTCATCGCCACCAACATCACCTCCAATATCCGCGAGCTCGAAGGTGCCCTCATCCGCGTCACCGCCTACGCCAACCTCACCCGCGAACCAGCGTCGGTGGCCATGGCCGAGCAGCAATTGGCCGACCTTCTCACCGCCACGGCGCCCAAGCACCGCACCGATGAGGAGATGCTCACCGAGATCGCCGGATATTTGGGCTTCTCCGTTGAGGCTCTGAAGGGCAAGTCCCGCCAGCGCCCGTTGGTGTCGGCTCGCCAAATTGCCATGACCGTGTTCCGCGACATGACCGAACTCAGCTACCCAGCCATCGCTCGTCTCTTCGGGGGCCGCGATCACACCACGGTTATTCACGCGGTCGACAAGACCCAGCGCCTCATGCGCGAGGACAAGGCCACCTTCGACCAGGTGACCGACATCATCGGTCGCATCAAGAACTCCTAATTACAGAAAATGATGGCTGTGAATCTCATGGGGACGAGCGTGTGGAACGCCTGTGTGCGAACGGGGACAAACCCCCCTTCGTCCACAAGGAGTCAAATTGCACTCATGCAACCTGTGGTTTCACCCCTTGTGTCATACACACGAGGTTTTCATCAACCGCAAGGGTTACACACCCTTCGTCCACAATCCACAGCACCTATTACCACTACTACTCATATACACGTCTTCCCGGCTCTAGTAGTCGCAGCGAAATACACTGAGACGAATTCTTCAAAGGTTGGATCATGAAGTTCAGAAGCGAACAAGGAGAACTTGCCGAGGCCCTCGGAGCTCTTGCTCGTATTGCCTCATCACGAAATGCCGGTACTCCGGCGCTTTCCGGAGTGCGCATGCTTCTCACCGGCGACACATTGGTGCTTTCCAGCTCCGATAACGACATTTCGCTCGAGTTCACTCTCAATGTTGGTGGTGACACAGACGGTCAGGGCCTTGTGAGTGCTCGCATGATCAACGACATCGTCAAGGTCATGCCTCAAGGAAAAGTCACCGTTGAATTCGCAGGTGACAACGCCACCATTTCCGCACAACGTTCACAGTTC
>JALQYL010000220.1 GCA_023254135.1 Ilumatobacteraceae bacterium
ACCAAGTCCTGGAGGCAGGTTGTAAGCAAGAACTTCGCAGACTCCCCCGAGTGTGTCTCCATCGGAATGTGCTGATTCAATCTCAGCAATCATGAGCTTGCTTGTTTCGGGGTCTGCGCATCGAACTGGATCCTCATCAATACGATGCATATCGGTTGATGAAGGAAGAGTGTATGAATCTGGAATTCGAACAGAACCGATTGAAACAACGTGGCTTAGTATCGTTACACCGATAGCCTGCTCTAGAAAATTACGTGCAATCGCACCTAGTGCAACGCGTGCCGCAGTTTCTCGCGCACTTGCTCTCTCGAGAATGGGGCGCGCATCATCAAAATCATATTTCTGCATTCCAACGAGATCGGCATGTC
Source organism: Ilumatobacteraceae bacterium (assembly GCA_023254135.1). Classification (GTDB taxonomy): domain Bacteria; phylum Actinomycetota; class Acidimicrobiia; order Acidimicrobiales; family Ilumatobacteraceae; genus UBA2093. The sequence continues at coordinate 369 of JALQYL010000220.1, forward strand.
CAGGACGAGGGCGAGAAAGTGGTGCATTGCGTGCCAAGTTCTCGATCTCATCAGCAGGAACGGGATCAGCTGACATGACCTTTTCCCACTTTGGCCACTCACTATTTCCTACCTGGATAGAGATTGGACCGCCTTGTGAAACTCCTAGCCGAACTCCGCCAAGAATCGTTACTTTATCGGCCTCAAAATTCTGGCGAGCCCCACGGCCAACACCAAGACGGCGTCGAGCTAGATGAAAATCGATATCGGCGGTGGTTACTTTCACATGAGCCGGAATTCCCTCGACTATCGCCGAGAGAGCTTGCCCATGTGATTCACCAGCTGTAATCCAACGCATGTACGTATTCTGTCAGATTACGCGCGTTCCTTG
>JALQYL010000221.1 GCA_023254135.1 Ilumatobacteraceae bacterium
GGGTTCCGCATTAAGTAATGAAGGCCGGGAATAAGTCCGGCATCAACCCTGTTCCTTAGGGTAGATAAACCTTGAGTCGCGCCGACTCAACTTTTTAAGTAGGCTCGGCTCAGGTTTAAAGAGAAACTTTAAGGAGCTTAAATATGGCTAGAGCAGTTGGAATCGACCTAGGTACAACAAATAGTTGCGTCTCGGTTCTAGAAGGCGGCGAACCAACCGTCATCGCCAACGCTGAAGGCGCACGTACGACCCCGTCAATCGTCGCTTTCGCGAAGAATGGCGAAGTTCTCGTAGGTGAAGTGGCAAAGCGCCAATCAGTAACCAACGTAGATCGCACCATCCGTTCAGTTAAGCGCCACATCGGCACAAACTGGAATATCGATATCGATAACAAGAAGTACACACCACAGGAAATTTCTGCACGTGTACTTCAGAAATTAAAGCGCGACGCTGAATCATATTTAGGCGAAACCGTTACTGATGCAGTGATTACTGTTCCTGCATATTTCAATGACGCACAGCGTCAAGCAACTAAAGAAGCTGGCGAAATTGCTGGCTTAAACGTTTTACGTATTATTAACGAACCAACTGCAGCAGCGCTCGCATATGGTTTAGATAAAGGCGACAAAGAACAGACCATTCTAGTTTTCGACTTAGGTGGCGGAACCTTTGACGTATCCCTTCTTGAAATCGGCGATGGCGTTGTGGAAGTTAAAGCAACTAATGGTGATAACCA
>JALQYL010000222.1 GCA_023254135.1 Ilumatobacteraceae bacterium
GCATCCACCGTTGCCACCGAAGTGTTGCTTGAGGTGTATGTGAATGCTGCGGGGCTTGAAGAGACAGGTGCAGTGGGTGTAAACGTTGATCCGTCTGCTTCATGGTCGGCAATGGAGAACGCACCGTAGACAGGTGCTGCCTTGGCGACTGCAAGCGTGGCCACGCTGTACGCCGAGTTGTAAATACCTGTCATCGCTTGTGTTGCGGTAATCACCGACGAACCAGCGCCCACTATCGACACCGTTCCGTTGGGAGTAACAGTGGCCACATTGGTGTTACTAGACGTGAACGTGAAGGCCCCGTTGCTGGTGGAGACAGGTGGCGTCACGGGGAACGCTGCGTCACCGAAGGTTTTTGACGCAATGGAGAATTGACCAAACACCGGAGTTGCACGCGTGACCGTGAGTGCGGCCGTTGTTGAACCGGCTTCGAACAAGGAGTTACCAGGCTGCGACACGGTGATATTGGTGATTCCGGCGGAAACAATGGTGACCAATCCGGTGGACGAATTGACCGTTGCCACACTTGGATCACTGCTCGAGTAGGAGAACGTTGCCGCACTCGTAGACGTAGGTGGTGTGACCTGCAACGTGTTCGTTGTAGCCACTACTGAGCTCAAGGCGAAGTTGCCATACGTGGGGATTGCCTTCAGCGCCGTGAATGAAATGGTGTTCGAACGAGATTCGTAATTTGCAGTGGCCGCCACCGAGGCCTGAATGGTG
>JALQYL010000223.1 GCA_023254135.1 Ilumatobacteraceae bacterium
AATTGCTAGAGAAAGTAAAGCATCGCGTCATTTCTATGGGTGCATCTGATAGATATCTTGCCAACGGAACGATTGAAGAATTGCGCGCTCAAGAAGGTGGCACAGCAGGTTACGTTTCATTCTTTAAACACGGTGTCATCGGAAAAGGGCTTAACGATTACGATGCAATATTTACAACTCTGAAAGGTGTTGGGTTTTCGGGTTGGGTATCTATCGAAGACGGTGTTGATGGCATGGAGCAGATGATTGAGAGCGCCAACTTCCTAAAGCGGAAGATCAATGAAATCTGGGCGTAGATCACTATAAATCTGTCGTAAGATATGCACTCGCAAGACGTGGGGCCTATAGCTCAGCCGGTAGAGCAACGGACTTTTAATCCGTGGGTCGACAGTTCGAGCCTGTCTGGGCCCACTTAATCTGCCTACGATAAGCCAATGAAGATCGTGGTCACCGGAGCAACTGGCCTCTTAGGAAACGCAACTGCACAGCATTTGTTGGCACAAGGCCATGATGTCGTGGCAGTTGATCGCCGTGAAGGTGAAATTGCCCCTTCGCATCCAGTCATTGTGGGTGATTTGAGAGACCTGAATTTCTGCGACAGTTTTATGAGCGGGGTTGAAGCGGTCATACATTTAGCGGCAATTCCAAATCCAACTGATAAACGACAACATGAAGTTTTTTCTAACAATGTAGTTTCATCATTCGCAGTATTTAGCGCTG
>JALQYL010000224.1 GCA_023254135.1 Ilumatobacteraceae bacterium
CCCACGTCGTGGAGCACCTCGTGCAACAGACGGACTTATCCGCCTGGATGTTGACGGTGTTGTCACCTTCGCAAGCCCCAATGCTCTCTCTGCTTTCAACCGCATCGGCTTCGCCGATGAGCTCGAAGGAGAGTCGCTGGCAGAAGTAACCACACGTGTGCTCACCGGCAAGATCAATGTCGATGAATCACTTCCTGTTGTTGTCACGGGCCGTGCACCTTGGCGTGCTGACATTGAAGCCCGTGGTGTGACTGTTTCCTTGCGCACAATCCCTATTCGCCACCTCGGTGAGCGAACTGGTGCGATTGTGCTCTGCCGAGATGTAACTGAGTTGCGCCATCAAGAGATGGAGCTCATTACTAAGGACGCCACCATCCGTGAGATTCACCACCGTGTGAAGAACAATTTGCAGACAGTTGCTTCGCTTCTGCGTATTCAAGCACGCAGAACCCAATCAGACGAAGCACGTGAAGCACTCACACAAGCAATGCGCCGTGTTGCCTCTATTGCAGTAGTTCACGACACCCTTTCTGAAGGTCTAACCCAAAACGTGGACTTCGATGACGTTTTCAACCGCGTACTGATGCTGAGCGCCGAAGTGGCCGCTATTCATGGCACCACTGTTCACCCACGCCTGACCGGAAGCTTTGGAGTGCTTCCTAGCGGCTATGCCACTCCTTTGGCGCTGGCGCTTACAGAACTGGTTACCAAC
>JALQYL010000225.1 GCA_023254135.1 Ilumatobacteraceae bacterium
GCACTCTTGGAATGCATCGGTGCCAATTGCAGTGGTGGCCACTTGACCAGTGATGCACACCATGGGTGTGCTGTCCATGAACGCGTCGCACAATGGCGTCACCATGTTGGTTGCAGCAGGACCCGAAGTAACCATGGCAACACCAGGACGTCCGGTGACTTGCGCATAACCCTGCGCCATGTGGCCAGCACCTTGTTCGTGTCGCACCAATACGTGACGAATGCTGGACTTCAGCAACGGGTCGTATGCGGGAAGAATGCAGCCACCGGGCAAACCAAACATGGTCTCCACGTTCTCCATCTCGAGAGCACGAATGAGAGCTTCCGCTCCTGTGATCACTTCTTTGCTGGACATTGCTCGTTTCCTGCTTTTCCGGGGCCAATTCGGCTCTTCATTGTGCCAACCAAGTGCCGAAAAAAGGAAAAACCACCCGATTGGGGTGGCTTTTCTCTCTTCGGGGACAGTCTGACACCCCTATTTCACCTTCCGCAACCCCTATTTCAGGGGAAACGGTTACGGCTTGCGGATGACGACGGTCTTGGCGATGTAGTCGTGGATGCCCTGGCGGTTGGGCATCACCAGAATCATGATGGCACTGATCAAACCAGTGACACCACGGGACACGGGGCCGAGAACCATCTTGCCCAGCACTTCACGCAACAACATTTGCTGCATGGTGGCGGGAGCACCAGTTTTGGCGTCAACAATTTG
>JALQYL010000226.1 GCA_023254135.1 Ilumatobacteraceae bacterium
ACTCGTTCCGCAGATTTACTTGAAATTGTAAATGCGTGGAATAAATGCGTAGATTTTGGTGATGCCAAAGAATACGCAACCTATAACTTATCAGACCCTAATGGGAAAATGTATACAAAAAACTTTTACCGAAATGGACAGGTATCTGGAAAATGAAAAATCGTTATCGTGTAGAAATCTTTGATGAAGTAAAATCAAATGACCTAACTATTTATTCAGATGAGGGCGTGAATAAAGAATATCTAACTGAACTTGTATTTTCTAATCTCCGCCGCTTTTCTGGTAATGTTCGTGCTTATGTTTTTGATAATCTAAAAAAGAAAAAGACAACAGCACTTTATTTACCGATGGAAGTTATTCCAAAGAAAACTGAACTAACTAAATTGCTTGGATAAAAATCTTGGGGCGGGTTTGAACTGTGTAATCATCTAGATCCCCGCCCCATCTTCCCAAAAGGCCCGCACAACTGTGGGGGGCGAACCCCTGTTACGTCAAGTCGACACGCTTCCTGGATCTTGTGACTTTCATCACAATGTCCGATTTGATAGCATATTGGAACTAACTATTTACAATGTCGGTGGGGTCTGCTATAATTCAGGTTCTAACTAACTACTGAAAGGAAATTCAATGGCTCATAACCTTGAAACAAATGGCGACGAAGTCGCTTTCGCCTTGCGTGGAACTCCCGCTTGGCACAATCTAGCAAATAG
>JALQYL010000227.1 GCA_023254135.1 Ilumatobacteraceae bacterium
ATCACGCCATATTCGTGGCTGTCTGAAGCAGTAGTAGCTGGCACAGCACCTGCAAGTTCGAATTCACGCCCCTTGTGAACCAGGAGCGTGGCGTCGCCACCGTCATCGAGGATGAGGTTGGGGCCAATCCAGTCAGCACCGGCAGCGGAAGCTTCGGAGGACCAGTCAAAGATGCGCTCGGTGCACCACCAGTACTCGCCGAGGGTTTCACCCTTCCATGCAAAGACAGGTGAACCTGCAGGTGCTTCGACGGTTCCGGTTGGGCCCACTGCGATAGCGGCAGCGGCTTCATCTTGTGTGGAGAAAATGTTGCAGCTCGCCCAGCGAACCTGTGCTCCAAGTGCAACGAGAGTCTCAATGAGAACGGCGGTCTGCACAGTCATGTGCAGGCTGCCCGCAATACGGGCACCCTTCAAGGGCTGTGTGGGACCGAATTCTTCGCGCAGTGCCATCAGGCCTGGCATTTCGTTCTCGGCCAGACGGATCTGGTGGCGGCCTGCTTCAGCCAAGCTCAGGTCAGCGACCTTGTATTCCAAGCCGGATTGAGCATCAAAGGTTGCAGTAGGCATCAGCACAGTCATGCTTCAAGTTTAGAGCCGGATCTGCGGCTCAATAACGCTGCAGTCAGCTATGCGCGGATGAGGGCGAGTACTTCGTCTCGGATGGCAGACATGGTCTGCTCATCTGCAGCTTCCACGTTTAAG
>JALQYL010000228.1 GCA_023254135.1 Ilumatobacteraceae bacterium
GCAAGCGCAGGACTTTGTCACCCGCCTGACCCAATTGGAGGCCAAGGCGCAGCGGCTGGTGGCCTACCGTCCCGATCAGGCGCTGTTCATGCTGGTCAGGCTGCTGCAGGACCGCAACCTCAGCTACTGCGCTGCCCACGCCTTGTTGGTGGCCACCATGTGCCACCTGGTGGCGTCTGCGGCGGGCGTGGCCGAGGCGGATCAGCCTTCGCTGTTCCGCGCCGCCATCACCATGAACCTGGGCATGGCCCGTCTGCAGGACGAGCTGGTGCGGCAGGCTGCACCGCTGACCGACGAGCAGCAACGCGACGTGGCCGCGCACCCCCAGCGCAGCGAGGCCATGCTGCGTGCCCTGGGGGTGGGTGACAAGCTGTGGCTGCATCTGGTGGCCGAACACCATGCACCGCCGGTTGAGGACAGCGAGCCTGGTGTCGCCTTGTCCTTGTTGCGCCTGGCCGACATCTACGTGGCCCGCATGACCCCGCGCGCTTCGCGCCCGGCACTGCTGTCGCCGCAGGCCGCACGCGGGGTCTACCTCAACGACAAGGGTGAGCCCACCCCCTTGGGTGCGGTGTTCATCCGCACGCTGGGCATTTACCCCCCCGGCAGTTTTGTCCGCCTGGCCAACGACGAGGTGGCGGTGGTCGTCAAGCGCGGGCGGCGCGCCAACATGCCTCAGGTACTGAGCATCGTGGGCCGTCA
>JALQYL010000229.1 GCA_023254135.1 Ilumatobacteraceae bacterium
ATGTTGATCAGCTTGGAGATTTCCTTCTTCTTCAGCGGCTTGTCGAGCACCGAGAACGGCAGGCCCGGCGGCAGGATTTCCGCCAGCATGGCGCGACCGACCGTGGTGTCGTAGCGCGTGATCTTCTCGCGCTTCTCTCCATCGACGACTTCGACTTCGCGGATGCGCACAGACACCTTCGAGTGCAGTTCGACGAAGCCGTTTTCGTAGGCGCGGCGCATTTCGTTCACGTTCGCGAACATCATGCCTTCGCCCTTGCCGTTGATCTTGGCGCGGGTGGCGTAGTACAGACCCAGCACGATGTCCTGCGACGGCACGATGATCGGCTCGCCGTTGGCGGGCGACAGCACGTTGTTCGACGCCAGCATCAGCGTGCGCGCTTCCATCTGCGCTTCCAGCGACAGCGGCACGTGGACGGCCATCTGGTCACCGTCGAAGTCGGCGTTGAACGCCACGCAGACCAGCGGGTGCAGCTGGATGGCCTTGCCTTCGATCAGCGTCGGCTCGAACGCCTGGATGCCGAGACGGTGCAGCGTCGGCGCGCGGTTCAGCATGACCGGATGTTCGCGGATCACCTCTTCGAGGATGTCCCACACTTCCGGCACTTCCTGCTCGACCAGCTTCTTGGCGGCCTTGATGGTGGTCGCCATGCCGTTCAGTTCGAGCTTGTTGAAGATGAAGGGCTTGAACA
>JALQYL010000022.1 GCA_023254135.1 Ilumatobacteraceae bacterium
CGGTGAGTGTTCGAGCGGTGATGTTTGCTGTTGTGCTTGCGGTGGTGTTGGCGGTGTAGTTGCCACTGTCGGTGCCGGTCACGCTGATGCCCGTTGCACTGACTGTCTTGCCTGTTCCCACTGACTTGGTTGCGAATGAGGCCGTGCCACTGATGGAAAGTACGTCGCTCGCCACTTTGTCGCTGCCATATGTGACCGATGCGGTGGTGGTGCCGTCGTAGGTTTTGTTCGTCGCGGTGATGGTGACGGTGAGTGTTCGAGCGGTGATGTTTGCTGTTGTGCTTGCGGTGGTGTTGGCGGTGTAGTTGCCACTGTCGGTGCCGCTGATGGAGATACCAGTGACAGAAACGGTCTTTGTGGTGCCGACGTCTTTCGTGGAGAACGTGGCTGCTGTGTATGCGAGTGTCACAGTGTCTCCTGCAACCTTGTCGCTGGCAAGGGTTACTGTGCCCGAGGTGAGGCCGTCATAGGTCTTGTTCACGCCCGTTGCCGTGATGGTGAGTGTTCGCGAGGTGATGTTTGCCGTAGTGGTGGGGGCACCAGTCAACGACAACGTGTAGTTCGACATTGACGATCCGCTCAGGCTTGCCGAAGTAATGCTGACAGTCTTCGCGTTTCCCACGGTCTTGGTGCCGTATTGCGCGACGGGAGATGACAGGGACACATTTGCAACGTCTCCCGAAGGCACATTGCTGAGCGTCAACAGTGCCGAGTTTACGAATGTTGCCGAGAGGGTGCCGTCGTACACCTTGGTGCTTGCCACCGAGAGTGTGCCGCCGATGGTCAATGTGCGCACTGTGATGTTTGCCGACAGCGTGGGCAACGTGAGCGTGTAATTGGCTGCATCCGTGCCTGTGAGTGAATACCCGCTCGTGGTGATGGATAGAGCAGTGCCAATGGCCGATTGCGAGAATGCAAACGTGGGAGTACCCGACAAACTCACGAGGTCACTTCCTTGAATGGTGGCAAGTGATGGGCTTGCCGGCGGTGTGACGGTGGCGGTGGTGGTGGCGTCATACACCTTGTTCGAAGGTGTGTACGTGCCCACAATGGTGAGTGCGCGTTGAAGAACGGTGGCGGTGGTGGTGGCGGTGGAGTTCGGCGTGTAGTTGGCACCGTCGGCGCCACCGGCGGTGATGCCCGTTGCCGTGATTGTCTTGTTGGTGCCGTATGTCTTGGTGGCGTACGTTGCGGTGCCAGAGACGGTCACAGTGTCACCCGAAATGCGGTCATCGGCATAAGTCACCGTTGCGGCCGTGGTGGCGTCATACGTTTTTCCCGTCGAAGAAATGGTGACGGTCAGTGACTTCTTTGAAATGTTTGCCGTTGTAGTGGCCGTGGTGTTGTAGGTGTAGTTGCTTGCATCGGTGCCGGTGACGGAAATGCCGGTGGCTGTAATTGTCTTTCCATTCGCCGCTGTTTTGTCTGCATACGTGGCCGTGCCGGAAACGGACAACACGTCGCCGCTGATGCGGTCATCGGTGTAGGTGACAGTTGCAGCCGTGGTGCGGTCGTATGTCTTGGCGCCACCAGTGATACCAACGGTGAGTGTGCGTGCCGTGATGGTTGCCGTGGTGGTGGCCGTGGTGTTGTAGGTGTAGTTGCCGGCATCCGGACCTGTCACAGTGATGCTGTTTGCCGTGATTGTTTTTCCGGCTCCTACGGTTTTCGATGCATACGTTGCCGTACCAGACACGGTGATTGTGTCGCCTGCCGACCTGTTGTCCACGTATGTCACCGTTGCATTGGCTGTTCCGTCGTAGGTTTTTCCGCCGCCAGTGATGGTGATGGTGAGGGTCTTGCCTGTGATGTTGGCGGTTGTCGTGGCCGTTGTGTTTGGCGCGTAGTTGGTGGAATCCGTTCCTGACAATGCGATGCCTGTTGCAGTGACCGTCTTGTTGGTGCCGATTGCCTTGGTGTCAAAGTTTGCTGTTCCGCTGATGGTGAACTGGTCTCCGCTGATGCGGTCGTCTGCATATGTCACGCTCGCCGTGGTGGTGCCGTCGTATTGCTTTGATGTGGCAGTAATGGTGACCACCAGGGTCTTTGCGGTGATGGCCGCCGAAGCAGTGGGTGCACCTGCGAGAGACAAGCTGTAGTTGAAACTCGCCGAACCATTGAGACTTGCCGCAGTGATGGTTACCGACTTTCCGGTGCCAACATTCTTGTCGTTGTAAGAAGCTGTCACACCTGTCAATGAAAGATTTGCTGAATCTGCGGCAATCACATTTGAAATCGAGAGATTGGAAAGGTTCGAGATCGTTGCGGTTGATGTTTTGTCGTACACACGTGATGACGGCACGGTCAATGTTCCGCCAATGGTGACTGGTCGCGCTGTGATGTTGGCAGTGGTGGTGGCTGACGTGGGGAACGTGTAGTTGTTGGCATCAGCACCATCACCGGAGATGCCGGAGATATTGATGGTGATGGCAGTTCCGATTCCCGATTGCGTGAACGCACTGGTGGTCGCGGAGATGGTGCCCAATGCATCCCCACTCACGCGATTGTCCGATGCGATGGTGAAAGTTGCATTTGTGGTGCCGTCATAGGCGCGATTTGTGCCGGTGAAGGTGATGGAAAGTGACCGCCTAGTGATCTCACCAGTGATGGTGGGTTGCGTGAGTGAATAGTTGGTTGCGCTTGAGCCGGACAATCCGTACGCAACACTCGGAGTGACGGTTATCCCGGTGCCAACCGAGCTCTGCGCATAGGTGAATGTGGGAGAGCCGGTGATTGTGACCGTGTCTCCGTTGATGACACCATTCAGAGTGGGTGAACCGCTCGCTGTTGCAGCCGTCGTGTGGTCATACGTCTTGGAAAATGTTGGTGGCGTGATGGTGACGGAACGTTGAGTGATGTTTGCGGTGGTGGTGGGCGCGCCAGTGAGCACAAGGTGATAGTTGGCGGCCTGTGCTCCCGTCAACGTGCTGGTTGCCGAGATACTCACGGTTTTGTTGTTGCCTACATTGGCATTCGAGAACGTTGCCACAGGCGCGATTCCAATGTCATCTCCCGTGAGTACGTCATATGGTCCTGGAGTCAGATTGTTGGTGGTGATTGTTGCGGCATTCGTGGCGTCATACGTTTTGCTCTGTACGGCAAAAGATCCCTGCAATGAATACGCACGTTGTTGCACGGTGATGGAGATACGCGTGGTGCTCGTTCCGCCACTTGCCGCTGTGGCAATGACGTCCATCTGGTAATCACCGGCGTCGGGTCCGTTGTTGACTTGATACAGGGTGAGTGTTGCGCCTGCATTTGATTTGTTGGTGAAAGCAACATTGACTTGCGGAGGTACGCCAGATGTGGACCAGTTGATGGGGCCGGTGTCGGTCTGTAGATCGGCAGTGAGGTCGAACGATGTGGTGTCCCAAATTCCGTATGACAACACGATGTTGGTGTTCGTTTGGTTGGTGATGACCAATGCGTAGATGGCAGACGCGCCCGCCATGAAGAACGCAATGAGAAGCATTGTGGCTATGGACGCACGGCGAGACAGTCGCCACAACGACCGAATTGCAAAACGCCTCTTAGTAAGAGGTAAGCCACCACCCACGCGAAAATGCTACGGGCTGGTGTAGAGCAAAGTTTCGGGCCTATATGGGCCAAGGGAATTACGGTGATTTATCGAAATGACAACGATGTCATTTCACTGAATCCTGAAAGAGCCCAGAAGTAGGGTCGCAGTATGGGCATGTTTGATTCAATGAAGCGTCGTAAAGCGGAACGCACTCTTGCGGCAAATAATGCGCGATATGCGGCCGAACTGGAACGGTGGAATGCAAACACTGCGTCGCTCACAGAGATGATTGAAATTGTTGACGCGGGTATAGCGGGCACGCTCGACTCGGTGTTCACCGACCGAAGTGATTATGGGTTCATGCTGAAAGCGGATGAATTTCCCATTGGCGCAGTACAACAATGCGGATACATCGAACTAGTTCGTGCACCGTCGCAACACACAGGTGGATACGGCGGTGTTTCGTTTCCCATTTTTGGTGGCATTCGTTTGAACACCGGACGATTCGGTGGACAGACAATTCCAGGTGCGGAAACAATGAACATGACCGACCAAGGCACGGCACTCATCACAAATGAAAGAGTCATGTTTCAGGGTTCACTGCGCACGCATGAATGGAAGTTCTCGAAGATGATGGGCATGTCGCATCTTCCCGGTGGAATCACCACGTTCGCAATGACCTCTGCAGGGAAGCCAGCAGGTTTTGGATACGGCGATGACGTGGCGCCACTTGTGCAATTTCGTTTGGAATTTGCTGCGGCATTGGCACTGGGAACTCTTGACCGATTCCGCGGTGAACTCATGGTGGAAAAGGACAAACATGAAGCAGAAAAACCGATTCCTCCCGCGCCATTGACATCTGCTGGTTAGCGTGAGGGCATGCGAATTGGCGTGCTCACGGGCGGAGGAGATTGCCCCGGCTTAAATGCGGTGTTGCGCGCCGTGGTGCGCAAGGCAATCAATGATCACGGTGACTCCGTGGTTGGTTTTCTTGATGCATGGGATGGCGTGATGGACATGCGCACCATGGAACTCACGGTGGCCGGACTGGCCGGAGTCTTGCCACGTGGTGGAACCATTCTGGGTACGCGTCGGGGCAGCCCGTACGACTTTGCCCATGGCCCGCAACGTGTGAAAGAGAATCTTGCAACATTGGGTGTTGATGCACTCATTGTGATTGGAGGCAACGGGTCGCTCACCGTTGCATCACGCTTGCACGATGAAATCGGTGTGCGTGTCGTCGGCGTTCCGAAGACAATTGACAACGATATTGAAGGCACCGATGTGTGTTTCGGATTCCATACTGCGGTGCAAATTGCCACTGATGCCATTGATCGTTTGCACACCACCGCCGAAAGTCACGACCGAGTCATGGTGGTGGAAGTGATGGGGCGCGACACCGGATGGATTGCAACTCATGCAGGTATCGCAGGTGGTGCCACTGCGATTCTCATTCCGGAACGACCTTTTGACATTGGCGACATCGCATCTGCGGTGAAGCGCAAGCACGCACGTGGTCGATACGCATCGATTGTGGTGGTGGCTGAAGGCGCCATGCCCAAAGCCGGCACCATGCCTCAGCCACAATATGAATTGGACCCGTTCGGACGTCCTCGCTTGGGCGGCATCAGCTCTGAGGTGGCGCGAGAGCTTGAGCAGCTCACCGGTTACGAGACACGTGTGGTGCAAATTGGGCACGTGCAACGAGGTGGAACACCCAACGCATTTGATCGCGTGCTCAGCACACGATTGGGCGTTGCAGCAGTCACTGCATTGCACGATGGTGTGAGCAACTGCATGGTGGCCGTTCGCAACGATGACATATGTCTGGTATCGCTCGCCGAAGTGGTGGGCAAGACTCGTTATGTCGATTTGTCGCTGTACGACAATGTGGCAACGGTGTTCTTCGGGTAGCCCCGAGAAAATTAACGGCGCTTGCTGGACTGTTGCTTGGCTTTTGCGGCCTGTTCCGCAGCTTTGCGTGCTTTACGAGCCTCACGTTTTGCAGCTTGAGCAGCTTCATCTTTCTCAAGAACGCCAACGTTGGGTGCGGTGCCGGTTGCAGCGAAGCGCTCGTCTGTTGCTACCAATTGGCGGAAGCCCTTCAGCGAACGTGAGTACTGAATCACCATGAGGCGAACGGCATCAAGACCAAACTTCTCGATGGCCTCGGGAAGAATTCCGTGAAGTTCCTCAAGAGTGGGGTCTTCTGAGGAATCGCCCAATGTCTCGATTGCCCACTGTGTGCATGGCTCGGACAACACCACACCGGCATCGTGTGCAACGCGTCGCTTGGCAATTCCCTCACGAATGAGTCCGCCCAGGGTGTCGAGATTGTCGTACGCCCCGTCGGGCAGGCCGATGACTCGCGCAAATCCGTCGCGCAATTCCCCCTCAAGCGAATTGGCGAGAGCTGCGATGGTTGCGTTGTCGAGCGTTTCGAAAGCTGCGGTGTAGCGGCGGTCGAGAAGAAAGCGATCTTTGTCGTCGTTCATGGGAAGGCCTTTCGGGGTACGAAACGAGGATAGTCGCAACCACTCAGTGCGCGAGAGCCTGCAATTCAAAAACGCGTGAGGTACTGCCGATACTCGTGGTCACACTGGGCAATCGGCCAGCGCCGCCAAGATTGGATTCCCAATACACGTCCCATTTGACGGACATCTTTGTTTTGTACGAGTGCGAGTCATTGGTGTGCGATGAAGACCGATACGTGTACATACATGGGCTGGTCATTCGGTCGCCTACGTTCGCATTCCAAGCCGGACCAGGACCATTGCAAGAGACTGGTTTGTGTCCATCACCAGGGGAGTAGATGAGCGTGCGCGGTATCGCTGTGGCGCTGAAGATGATCACAACCACACCAATCACTATGTACGCGGTGACTGTGAACGGCTTCCATGCACCTTGCGGAACCCAGAACCAGGTTCCAACATTCACCACTTGCTGGTCAAGTGGCGGCGCGGTTCTCGTCACCAACATGTTCAACAATTTCGAGACGCGATGTCGTACAGAGACACCGGCCTTTGGTTCCGTATCGGAACGAATCCAGTCGTAGCCCTTCATCTCGCCATCGCAATAGCGCGCATATTCGCTCCGGCGAATACCGTCCGCGCCCACAACACTGATTGCTTCGGGTGCGGACCTTGCTCCATTGGTCATGACCAACACGGGACGCCATTTGCAATTGGATGCACCATTCGTGGGCGGTGCGTCGTATTGCACTACAGCCTCAATGTTGTCTCCTGAAACTGATGCCGAGCCGGACCCAGTGCCCGAGCCGGATCCAGAGCCTGCGGCGTGCGATGGGGTGGGGGTGACAGCGAGCGAGGTGCACACCGATGCGGTGAACAGCACGGCAAGAACGGCTTTCTGACGAATGAATTTCATGGAGAGCTCCGAGATTTGAGGCAATAAAAGGGCGGGAATTGTGACGAACTCGAGTCCCGATGTGCAGTCGGCCCTGAGTGGCACCCATGTGTACGGCGGTAGCGTGGGAACACCCCAAAATGGGGTCAACACTTGGAAAGCGAATTGGTGTCCATGCCCCAGCAGCACCCGGAATTGGCAGAGGAGCAGGCGTACATCCTGCACGCGTACGAGTGCCTCGAAGCCAGCAAGAGCGACGCGTTGAAAATTCGCGACCTCACATCTGCAGGCCCGGGTGGCACGTTTCAGGCTCGCCTTGAGCGCAATGTCTTTGACGAAAATGTGGTGCATCGCCTTGAGCAATTAGATCTTGGTGACGCCGCATTGGTGTTTGGTCGCATCGATCGCGCGACGCCTTCCGAAAATGGTGACGAGCCCACCGTAGAAGCGTTCCATATCGGACGTCTTGCGGTTGCCGACCAGAATCGTGAACCGGTTGTTGTCGACTGGCGTGCTCCAGTGGCCGAGCCGTTCTATCGCGCAACCGGTCGCGACCCCATGAACCTCATTCGTCGTCGGCACTTTGTGGTGGAGAGTTCCAAGTTGTTGGCATTGGAAGACGAGTTGTTCGGTGAGGGCCACCTGGGCGTAGGTCACGACGAAGGTTTGGGTGGCGAAGATCCTCGCGCAAACATTCGCGGGTACAGCACGTTGCTCACCGCTTTGGGACGTAGTCGTACTGGTCAGTTGGGCGACATCGTTGCAACCATTCAGGGCGAGCAGGACGAGATTATTCGTTCGCCGCAGGGTGGCGTTCTGGTGGTGCAAGGTGGTCCAGGCACAGGCAAAACCGTGGTTGCTTTGCACCGCGCTGCCTACCTCTTGTACACGCACCGGTTTCCGTTGGAGGACCAGGGAGTGCTTGTTATCGGGCCCAATCGCGTGTTCCTGCGCTATATCGAACGCGTGTTGCCATCACTGGGTGAGGCAGGCATTGAGCAGGTCATTCTTGCCGACCTCATTCCCGATGTGCAGTTTGGCGGACGTGAATCTTCACACGTTGCGCGTGTGAAGGGTGTCAAGAAAATGGCACGCGTCATTGAGAAAGCAGTTGCAGATCGCGAGCGTCCTCTGTTGAAGGACGTGGTTCTTCCTTTCGGCACAAGTTACGCACGCCTCACTGTGGAGGAGTCACGATTCATCGTGAAGCAGGCGCGACGTCGCTATCACCGCCACAATCAGGCGCGCCGTTTCGTGGAGAACGAAGTGTGGGCCTCCATGGCACGAACATTGCGCGGTGAAGTGGATCCTGAGGATGTGCGCGACCAACTGCGTGACGATCCAGCAATGCGTGCGGTGTTCGAACGCATGTGGCCGGTGCTCACACCTGCGCAATTGCTGCACGATCTGTTCGGTTCAAAGGCCCTCATCAAGTCCGCAGCGTTCGGCATTTTGCCTGAAGCGGACTATGAATTACTCCACCGTGAGCGTTCGGAAAGTGTGAACGACGTTCGTTTCACCCCTGCTGACGTGGCACTACTCGACGAAGCACGTTTTGTGTTGGGTCCGCGCTTGCGTCGTAACGGCAAGATTGATGACGCCGATGAAATCATGACCTATGGACACATTGTTGTGGACGAAGTGCAGGACCTCACACCCATGCAGTTGCGTATGGTCACACGACGATCGCTCAGCGGCTCCATGACAATCGTGGGTGACATTGCCCAGGCAACCGGACCCCTTGCCGCAAACAGCTGGGACGATGTGTTGCAACACCTTCCTTCGCGCAAAGAGCCACGCATTGTTGGACTTTCGGTGGGGTATCGCATTCCATCACAGATCATGGAGTTGGCCGACAAAGTGATGTTGGCGGCAACACCTGGTCTGCGTGCGCCTCGAAGTGTGCGTGATGGTGACGAACTTCCTCTGATCTTGGCAACGACTTCACAGGCCGACATGTTCGCAGCAGTGGTTACTCGCGCCACCGAACTCTCCACGCGCGACGGACGTGCTGCCATCATTTGTCCTGATTACATGGTGGATGAACTCTCAGATGCGCTGACCGCAGCCAACATGAAGCACGGTCGTGCTCAATCAGCCGGACTTGATCAGGGCTTGTCCATCGTTCCTGCGTCTTTGGCAAAAGGTTTGGAACTTGACGACACCATCGTGGTGGAGCCTGCGGCCATTGTTGCCGACGATCCGCAGGGATTGCGTTTGCTGTACGTAACGCTCACACGCTCCACACGCAGCCTTACTGTGGTGCACAGCCTTCCGCTACCCGAATCAATGCGGTAGTAGTTATTTGCTCAACAAATCGACGGCAGATTCCCTGATGATGCTGATGAAACGGTTTGCTTTGTCGGCATCTGCAGGTCGCTTGCGTTCAACAGCAGTGTGAATGAGGTTGATCGTGCGTTGCACGTCTTCCACCAGGTCAAGTCCTGAAGCGCGAATCTCGGGCTCCAATACTTTCCAGATGGAGTCGGCGATTTCGGCACGTTGTTCGTAGGTCTTGGAATCGCCATCAACGATTGCTTGGCCCAATCCGAATGTGACGTTGGAGAGTTGCGTGAGCAGGGAGGGAATGTCGCCGGTTGGGGCGGGCAGAGTTGTGGTTGTGGTGGAGCCCGGCACGGTGGTGCGCAACGAATCGATAATGGTGGTGGAGCACGACGAGAGTGACACCACACAAGCGGTGACTATGGCGAGGCGGGTGGTTGTATTCATCGTGGGGGCTCCGATGTGTTGTTAAACGGTGACGAAAATGCGCGAGCAAGCAAACGCGTCAACATCAACGTCGGTGCCGTTGATTGTGACAGTCATTTCGCCGGTGCGTTGGCGTTTCTGCACCACGGCAGAGGTGCCGGGCACAAGTGTGGTTCGCTCGAGAAACTCGAGCATTCCGGGGGTGAACTCCAATTCCTCGGGAATGCGAGACACCGTGAATTGCTGACCCACTGTGAGCTCGTTGAGTCGCTGCGCGGTGGGTGCTGCGTACTGTGAGCCGGGAATGGGATTGCCGTGCGGACACGTGGTGGGCTCGCCGAGAACTCGACTCATGGCGGCCTCCACCTCGTCGGACATCACATGTTCCCAGCGGCCAGCTTCGCGATGGGCAAGAGCCCACGAAAGACCCAGAATGTCAGTGATGAAACGTTCGGCCAACCGATGGCGACGCACGACGCTCTGAGCCAAAATCTCCCCCGAATCGGTGAGAACTATGCGACCATCGGCCACTTCAATGAGCTTTTCCTCGGTCATGCGCTTGATCATTTCCGACACGGAAGGACGGGAAACGCGAAGACGTTCGGCAATGCGAGCCTGGATGACTTCAACGGCGTCTTCACGCAATTCGAAGATGCATTCGCAGTATTCCTCGAAGGCGGGGTGGTGTTCGCCGGGATTTGGCATGCGCCCATTCTACTCTCGGCCCACCGAGTGGATACCCTGCGAGCGTGGCAGATCATGCAGTTCTCGAGGCGTTTTCGCCTGCTGTACGGGAATGGTTCTCCACGTCGTTCCCTGAACCCACCGCGCCACAAATTCAGGGTTGGCCCGCAATCGTTGGTGGGTCACACACACTCATTTGTTCGCCCACGGGAAGCGGCAAGACGCTCACTGCTTTCTTGAGCAGTCTGGATCGACTCATCACTACGGAGGCACCACCAGCCAAACAGCGCACGCGCGTTCTGTACATTTCTCCGCTTCGTGCACTGGCATTTGATGTGGAGAAGAATTTGCGTGCTCCACTCGCAGGTATCGGTCTTGCTGCCGAACGATTGGGGCTGCCGTTTCAAGAACCAGTGGTGGCCATGCGCACGGGTGACACTTCGCCTCGTGAGCGTCAACAACTGGCGCGCAAGCCGCCCGACTTGTTGATCACCACTCCCGAGAGTTTGTATCTCATGCTCACGTCGTCGGTGCGGGACACCTTGGTGAACGTGGACACGGTGATCATCGATGAGATTCACGCACTGGCTCCAACGAAACGTGGTTCGCATCTCATGCTCACATTGGAGCGCTTGGAAGAAATCACCACAGCTCCGCCGCAACGTATCGGATTGTCTGCCACGCAACGTCCACTGGAAGAGGTGGCGCGATTCTTGGGCGGCCAAGCCAATGGTCAACCGCGCGAGGTGCGAATTGTTGACACCGGAGTACGCAAGACACTCGATATTTCCGTGGTGGTTCCTGTTGAAGACATGAGCGACCTGGGCGCGCTGGCGCCGCCCGGTGAATTGACGCCAGGACCAGCGTCATCGGCCCTGGTGCCACGTCGCGCCAGTATTTGGCCCAGCGTGTATCCACGCATTCTTGACCAGATACTTGAACACCGTTCCACCATTATCTTCTGCAATGCTCGACGCCAGGCCGAACGGTTGGCAGCACATATCAACGAATTGGCCGAACAACGCGGCATCGGAGTCGATCCTGAATCGGGCGTTGTTGTTGAAGAGTTGGTGAAAGCGCACCACGGATCTCTTGCGCGAGAACAACGCGTCATCATCGAAGATCAATTGAAGCGTGGTGCTTTACGTGCAATCGTGGCCACCAGTTCTCTGGAACTGGGCATTGACATGGGTGCTGTGGACTTGGTGATTCAAGTGGAATCGCCCGGAGCCGTGAGCAGAGGGTTGCAGCGCATTGGTCGTGCGGGTCACTCTGTGGGTGAAAAGAGCATCGGAACCATCTACCCGAAACATCGTCACGACTTGTTGGAAACCGCAGTGGTGGCCAAGCACATGTTGGACGGTCGCATCGAATCCACTCACTACCTGCGCAATCCGCTTGATGTGTTGGCGCAGCAAATTGTGGCTCATGTCGCAATGGCAGGGGAGACAACGGTGCAGTCGGTCGCCGCCATGGTGCGTCGATGCGCTGCCTATTCCGATCTCAGTGACGAGGTCTTGAACGGAGTGTTTGACTTGCTGTCGGGGCGATACCCCAGTGAGGAGTTCTCCGAATTGCGTCCACGATTGGTATGGGATCGCATCGACGGAAAACTGCGTGCGCGTGACGGGGCCCAGCGACTTGCCGTCACCAACGGTGGCACCATTCCTGATCGCGGCTTGTTCGGTGTCTTCTTGCCCGACGGAACGCGCGTGGGTGAGCTTGACGAAGAAATGGTGTACGAATCGCGACCAGGTGAAACGTTCCTGTTGGGCGCCAGTACGTGGCGTATAGAAGACATCACTTTTGAACGAGTGGTGGTCACCCCAGCCCCCGGACAGCCCGGGAAAATGCCGTTTTGGAGAGGTGACAGCCTGGGTCGACCCGTGGAATTGGGACGTGCATTCGGCGAATTCGTGCGTGAAATGCGTGCACTGCCAGAAGCGGCCGCCATCACTGCACTGTCGAAAGACCATCAACTCGACGAGTGGGCCGCACACAACGTGGTGCAGTACTTGTCGGAACAAGCGGAAGCGACGGGTGTGGTACCCGACGACAACACCATCGTGGTGGAGCGATTCCGCGACGAAATTGGTGACTGGCGAATTTGTATTCACTCGCCATTTGGCTCCCCAGTTCATGCACCGTGGGCAATGGCGATTGAACAACGCCTCCAGCACAAGTTCGACATGCACATTGAAACCATGTGGAGCGACGACGGAATAGTGATTCGTCTACCAGAAGCCGCCGACTCCATAGATGCTTCGGAATTCATGCTCGATCCCGATGAAGTGCGTGAAATTGTTGTCACTGGACTGCCACAAACATCTCTCTTCGCCGCACGGTTCCGTGAATGTGCAGCACGTGCCTTGTTGTTGCCGCGACGACGCCCCGACCAACGCACCCCGCTGTGGCAACAGCGTCAACGCGCCGCTGACCTGTTGAGTGTGGCCGCAAAGTACCCCACATTTCCCATACTGTTGGAAACCAGTCGCGAGTGCCTGCAAGACGTGTTCGATGTGCCGGCTCTCTGTGATGTGTTGACGAGAGTTCGATCTCGCAGCATTCGAGTTGTCAGCGTTGATACGCCCAAGGCATCACCATTTGCACAGAGTCTCATGTTCAACTGGATTGCTGCGTACATGTACGAGGGCGATGCGCCACTGGCCGAGCGTCGCGCTGCGGCATTGTCGCTTGACCGCGACCTGTTGAATTCACTTCTCGGTGCCGAGGAATTGCGCGAACTTCTCGATGCAGGTGTTCTGTCCGATACCGAACTGGAATTGCAGTGTTTGGTGGGTCATCGTCGTGCCAGAACTACGGATGAAATGCACGACGTGCTTCGCCGGGTTGGTGATCTGTCACGCGCAGAATTGGCAGCACGTGCTGATTTCTCTGTTGATGAAGGCATCAATCAATTGATGCACGAACGACGAGTGATTCCCGTGGTGGTGGCAGGTGAGGAACGTTTTATTGCCGCGGAAGATGCAGCGTTGTACCGCGACGCATTGGGTTGCGCGCTACCGCTCGGACTACCTGCAGCCTTCACCGACCCCGTGAATCAGCCACTTCTTCATCTTGTCGCCCGATTCGCGCGCACCCATGGCCCGTTTGAGAACCATGACGTGGCGTCTCGTCTCGGCGTCACCATCGAGCGAGTTGCCCACGTCTGTGAACAACTAGAAACCGAATCTCGTTTGGTGCGAGGAGAATTCCGACCCGCAGGAATCGATCGCGAATGGTGCGACGTGGAGGTGCTTCGTCAATTGCGCCGTCGCTCGCTGGCAATGTTGCGACGTGAAGTGGAACCAGTGGAACAGGCTGCACTGGCGCGTTTCTTGCCGTCGTGGCATCACATTGATTCACCACAACGCGGGATGGAATCGTTGGTGAATACGCTTGGCGTTCTGCAAGGCTCCGCCATTGTTGCCTCCACGCTCGAAGTCGACGTTCTTCCGTTGCGAGTGCAGGGCTACAAAATCACCGACCTCGACGAGTTGTGCGCATCGGGTGAAGTGGTGTGGGTGGGTGCTGGTGCCATTGGTGCCAATGACGGCCGTATTCGCTTGTTTTTCGCCGATCAATTACCGCTTTTGTCGCCGGGTATCGACATGCCCGAAGCACCGGTGGGTGAATTGCACGATGCCATACGTGCCACTCTGGCGACACGTGGTGCCATCTTCTTCTCGCAGTTGCGTTCAGCCGCCGTTGATGCAACCGACTCAGAAGTTCTTGCCGCCTTGTGGGACTTGGTGTGGGCGGGTGAAGTCACCAATGACACGTTCTCGGCGATGCGAGCAGTTCTTGCGGGTGGCAAAGCCTCTTCCCGCACGGCTCCAAAGAGCGTGAGTCGCGCAGGACGTCCACGACCTGGTCGCTTGAGCAAAGTGGGGCCACCCACCGGAGCCGGTCGATGGAGTTTGGTCGCGCCATTGCGTCTTCCGGCGCCCACGTCAACCGCATCCGCTCATGCATTCGCCCTGCAAATGTTGGAACGTCACGGTGTCCTCACTCGCGAAGCTGTGCTGAGCGAAGGTGCAGTGGGCGGGTTCGCCAGTGTGTATGGGGTGTTGAAGACCCTGGAAGAGCGAGGTCATGTGCGTCGCGGTTACTTCGTGGATGGACTTGGCGCCGCTCAGTTTGCGTTGCCAGGAGCAGTCGATCGTTTGCGTGATGCGCGAGATGCAGTGGACAGCGAACTGCATCCAGAAGCAGTGCCAGCGCCGTTGGTACTTGCGGCTACAGATCCTGCACAACCGTATGGTGCAACATTGCCATGGCCCATCACCGACGGGCGTCCCACCAGAAGTGCAGGTGCAGTGGTGGTGCTCATGAATGGCCAACCAGTGGTGTGGTGCGATCCAAAGTCGTACTCATTGGTGACATTTGATGGTGCGCACTCGAGCATCGATTGGGCGCATGCACTTGTTGGCATGGTGAAGAAC
Source organism: Ilumatobacteraceae bacterium (assembly GCA_023254135.1). GTDB lineage: Bacteria > Actinomycetota > Acidimicrobiia > Acidimicrobiales > Ilumatobacteraceae > UBA2093. Next base: position 14,725 of record JALQYL010000022.1, read on the forward strand.
GGACGACGACGAGCCCTGGAAATTCGCAAAGTTAATGGCGATGAAATCTCGCCTACCCACCACGTGATTCCAGCACTGAAGGCAGCGGGATTCGTGGAGAGCTATCGAGGTTGGGTGTTGCGCGGCTGACCAATGGAGCGCAATCCGCCCCACAGAAGGTCGGCAACGGAATGCCCCAATGATTCGGGGTCCAAACGACGTCCTTCGCGGATCACCTGTCTACTGACCGTTTCCACCATGCCCACAATTCCCACAGCGAAGGTGTGCTGGTCATCTTGGGAGATGTCGGCGGTGATGAATGGTGCAATTGCCCGCGCGGCGGTGTCTTCAAACTCGCTCACAATGTCATCTACTTCAACATCGACACGTTCGGAACTATCGAACAACAACGAGAACGCATCAGGGTTGTTCGCTACCCAGGTGAAATATGCAACGATGCCATTTTCCACTTGTGCGTGCGGCTCACCGGTTTTGATGAGAACCGTAGTCACGTCTGACACCAGCTGGTCGCGTACCTCTTGAAGCAACTCCAAATACAGCTCGCGCTTTGAGTCGAAGTATTGATAGACCACGGGCTTTGTCATAGACAAAGCATCTGCAATATCAGTCATTGATGTGTTGTGGTAGCCACCCGTGGAAAAAGCTTTGAGGGCCACATCAAGGATTTGACGGCGACGATCAGGTGCCATGTGGGTTCCTTAGTGGCCCAACTCGCGGTCTTCGCGTTCGGCTGCCTTCACCGCGTATCCAATCACAATGGACGGCGCCAGAAGAATGGAGCCGGCAATCAATGTTGCAACAACAACGGTGACCAATGGACCTTTGAATCCGAACACGAATGCCATCACGAAACACGACATGGAAACCGCCATGAACAAATAGCCAATGCGGTTGGCGAGCAAGTTGTAGTGCGCCACTTTTTCACGACGTGCGCGTATCGGGTCATGTGGTGCGTTCGACATTCCAACGATGGTAGGCGGAATTGTTCGGTTTGTTACAGGTTCGTTGGCAATAGCCGCGTGAGGTAACCAAAAAAAACGAACAAAACGGGCGCAAATACTGCGAGGGTGATGGGGTACACCATCCATTTACTGCGACCCGTGCGTTGAATAATGAGTGCCCCTACCCAGATACCAACGAGCAGAAGTGCCAACAACAATGTCTGCGGCAGTGCCGAGAGGTCGTGGAACCATCCCTCATTCAATACTTCAGGTTCCACGGCATCTGTCGTGAAGGTTGTGGGCGGCATCGCAGTTTCTTGTTTCTGCAACAAGGCCGTCACGATGATGCGTTGCTTGGATGTCCACTTTGGGTGACAGGACACCAACGTGAGCGATGCAACCGTGGGGTCCTTTGTCTTGACCACCTGAATATCGGTGGCGGCCACGATGCGCGGCTCTTTGTTCACCACGTACGTGTATGTGCTCACTGTGGTTTGGATGGTGATCACGTCGCCGGTGTCAATTTCGTCGATGCGACTAAACGGTGCGCCGTATGTTGTGCGATGTCCCGCAATGGCCACGTTGCCCAATTGTCCAGGCAATGGTGATCCCGCAAACAATCCGGGCCCCTTCTTCAACTGTTCGTACCCCACGCCGGCGATCAACCATTTCGAAACGTCAATCGAGGGAATGGAGATCTTTCCTACGATGTCCCCCTTTTTGGGAACCACGGGCTGGGGCAAGGTGGGGGGCACGGACGGAATAGTTGTGGTGGTGCGCCGTGAGAACTCGGCGGCCAATTTGTCCTGTGCACGACTCTCGGCAAACCCGGTGCCCCACAGTTGGTAGGCCACGAACGACAACAAGAGAAGTCCCGCCGCAATCAACGTTCGTCCGGTGGTGTCGAGAACGCGATCAACACGTTCGCGGTTGCCACGTGCGGAGGACTGCATACGTATGACCCTAGTTGTGTATTGGTGTAATCGGCTGTGTGTCATTAGCGTGGCAAGGGCATGGAACCAGTGATCGAACTCAAGGGTGTGGTGGCCGTACTTGGTTCCTTCCCGGCACTTGCTGGTATCGATCTCACTGTTCAGCGCGGTGAAATCCTTTTGTTGCAAGGTCCGAATGGTGCCGGCAAAACATCATTGTTGCGCGTGTGCGCTGGACTACTGCCCATTGAACGTGGTGAAGGCCGCGTGCTCGGTATTGATGTCACTTCTCAGCGTGAACTCATTCGTGCGCGTGTCGGATTGTTGGGTCATTCCAATGGGTTGTATCTCGACCTCACCGTTGAGCAGAACATCATGTTCTGGGCGGCAACGGTCGGCGCCAGCGATGCAGAAGTTGCGTCCGCAATGAAGCGCATGAATGTGGATGGTCGTCTGGCCAAGGTGAAGGCATCACAATTGTCCGCCGGTCAACGTCGGCGCACTGCGCTTGCCAGCCTGATCGTGCGCCGCGCAGAAATATGGTTGCTCGACGAACCTCATGCCGGTCTCGACGCATCAGGTCGTGATGAACTTGATGGCCTCTTGCGCGACGCTGTTGCAGCCGGTGCAACGGTGGTTCTTGCCAGTCATGAAAGTGAACGTGCGAATGGTCTTGCCACTCGCGTGGTCACCGTTGATGGGGGAGGCGCACGATGACGAACACATCACTCCGTCGGCGAATTACGTTTGCCGTTGCACGCAAGGATCTACGTATTGAATGGAACAGCCGGGTATTGGTGAACCAGGTGGCGCCATTCGCCGCCATCGTGATGGTGTTGTTTGCATTCGCACTTGACAACGACGGCATTCTCCAGCGCGTGGCACCAGGGCTTGTGTGGTTGGCCACGTTGTTCAGCATGTTGGTGGTGATTCAACGATCCTTCTCCGTTGAATCTGCCGATGGTGCACTCGATGCATTGCGTGTCGCCGGTGTTGACCCCACTGCCATCTTCTTGGGCAAGTCAATTGCACTCATGGTGCAGTTGTTCGCACTTGAGGCACTGTTGGTGGGAACAGCATTCGTGCTCTACAACATCACCATGTCGCCGGCCGGCCTCGTTGAGGCATTCGTCACAATGCTGACGGCCACCGCTGGACTTGCCTGCGTGGGCACCTTGTATGGCGGACTTGCTGCTGGCGTGCGCGGTCGAGAAACCTTGCTCCCACTGTTGCTGCTTCCTGTGGTGGCGCCCGTCCTTATTGGGGCAACCAGGGCAATGGAAGCAGCATTTGGCAGTGGCGGGGCGCAGGTTTCAGAGGGCTGGCCATGGATCGGTCTTCTGACAGTTTTTGCGGTGTTGTTCATCGCCTTGGGCTCTGTGGCATTTGGCCCACTGGTGGACGAGTAATCCCGATTTCCCCCGACCGCTTTGTCAGGTCAGACTGAGAGACTGTGGAAGTGAACATGAGCACCCATTCGGGCACCGGTACGAAGGCCACCCGCGGTCTCGGAATCATTGTCCTCCTCATGCTTATCGCCCTCGCCTTCTTTGGATTGGTGTTCTCGGCAGAAGATGTGGTGCAAGGAAGCACCGTTCGCATCATGTACGTGCATGTGCCGGCCATATGGGTGGCCTATCTCGCTTTCGGTCTCACCGCCGTGTGTTCTGCTGTGTATCTCTCGGGGAAGAATCGGTCACTCGCGTGGGATCGTGTGGCCGGAGCCTCCGGGGAAATTGGTGTGTTGTTCGTGGCCGTGTCGCTGGTGACGGGCAGTTTGTGGGGCCGTCTCACATGGGGCACGTATTGGGTGTGGGATGCACGACTCACCAGTACCGCCTTCCTCTTTATTACCTACATCGGCTATCTGGCGGTGCGTCGACTTGGTGGTACACACCGTCAACGCGCACGTCGTTCATCCGTACTTGCGTTGCTCGCAATCGTTGAAATTCCCCTTGTGCACTTCAGCGTGAACATGTGGCGCTCATTGCACCAGTCGGCATCAGTGGCTGATCCGAACGCCAAAGTGCAGTTGGACGGCCTCATGTTGTTCTCACTGTTCCTTGGCCTTTTTGCCTTCACCCTGTTGTTCGTGTGGTTGGTGTTGCATCGCCAGCGCACATTGCAGTTGGAAGATGCTTTTGCAGACCGTGGACTCGATGCCGCAATTGCAGCACGACGAGAAGAGGCAGTGAAGTGATGGAACACGCAACGTTCGTCATTGGTAGTTGGGTGCTCACCGCAGGTTCGTTGATTGCGTATGCCGTGTGGATCATTCGCCGCGGCCGTGCATTGTCGAAACATGCCACCAATGAGGAGATGCCGTGGACCTGACTCCGCGCACCAATTCAGAGGCAATTGTTGAGCCAGCAAAGCGCAAGCGACGTTGGGGGCCCGTGGTGATTGTGGTGTTGGCGTTGGTGTTCGGCGGTGTTGTTGTCACCAAGTTCCTCACCAGTGCCATCGACTATTACTGCAATGTCGATGAAGTCGGTTCACGAACTGGTTGCGAAGGTGACCGTCGCATGCGCGTGCAGGGAATCGTGGAACAACATTCCGTGAAGCAGGTGGATGGTGCCACCTCTTTCGTCATGACCTTCAACGGAGAGAAGTTGCCTGTTCACTATGCGGGTGATCCTGGTGGTGTGTTCCAAGAGTGCATTCCCGTCGTTGCGCATGGTCGTGTGGTGAATGACGTGTTTGAGAGCGACCGTATTGAAGTGAAACATTCCAATCAATACGTACAGAAGAACAAGACACGTCTGGACAAGGCAAACGAAGAGGCAGCAGCATGCTCGGTGTCGGCGGACTAGCGGGACCACTTGGTCGCGCGGCCCTCTTTATTGGATTGATTGGCGCATTCTTCGGAATGGTGTCGGCAATCACCGGCACGTATAACGAGGACGAAAAAGTCCTTCGACTTCTTCCTCGTTTTGCCTACTTGGGCATGTTTGGCGCTATCGCGGCATTCGCGTGCATGGAATGGGCAATGATCACGCGTGACTTCTCACTGGCATATGTGCAGAAGGTTGGTTCATGGAGCACACCGGCAATCTTCAACTTCACCGCAGTGTGGAGTGCGCTTGAAGGGTCCATTCTCATGTGGATTCTCGTGCTCGCATGTTTAACCGCCGGTATCGCATTCAAGTACCGCAAGAAATTGAATGATCCCATGGTGGGTTGGGCGATGGCCACCATGTTCTTCGTGGGAATTTTCTTCTTCATTCTCACGCTTGGGCCTGCAAATCCATTCCGCGAAGGCGCAGCAGGTGTTCTTGACGGTCCTGGTCCGAACCCGTTGTTGCAGAACCACATTCTCGTGGTGTTCCACCCGCCCATTTTGTACGCAGGTTACGTGGGCATGACAGTGCCATTCGCATTCGCGATCGGCGCACTTATCACGGGTCGAGTGGGCGAGGGTTGGCTTGTTGAAACGCGTCGGTGGGCACTTATTTCGTGGGGCTTTCTCACACTCGGCATCATCCTTGGTTCGTGGTGGAGCTACGAGGTGCTTGGGTGGAGCGGCGTATGGGCATGGGATCCGGTGGAGAACGCGTCTTTCATTCCGTGGCTCACCGGTACCGCCTACATTCACTCGGTATTGGTGCAAGAACGTCGCGGCATGTTGCGTGTATGGAACTTGTCGTTGCTCATCGCCACGTTCAGTCTCACCATTCTCGGCACGTTCCTCACGCGTTCGGGAGTACTGAACAGCGTTCATGCGTTCAGCGACTCGAGCATTGGGCCATACCTGCTCACGTTCTTTGCAATCATCGTTGTTGTTTCTGTGGGGCTCATAGGTTGGCGTGGAGATCGATTGCGTGCACCAGGCACCATCGACTCGCCCATGTCGCGTGAGGGTGCGTTCCTCGCCAACAACGTGATTTTCAGTGTGTTCGCATTCGTGGTGCTCTTGGGCACCGTTTTCCCGCTCATCATTGAGGCTTTGCAGAATCGTCAATTGGTGGTGGGTGAACCATTCTTCGACAAGTTGGCGGTTCCAGTGGGACTCACCCTGTTGTTCCTCATGTGCATTGCGCCGGTGTTGCCGTGGCGAAAGGCAAGTGGCGAACTGTTGTCACAACGCCTGTTCTGGCCAGCATGGGGTGGCATCGCCGCACTTGGTCTCTCCGTCGCGCTCGGTGCAACCGGTTTTGAGCCGTTGCTCACATTTGCATTCGGCGGTTTTGCCGGTGGTGCCGCTGTGCGTCAGCTCGCCTTGGCCACGCGCCGTCAAGGTCTGCGCGGACTGGTGGGGCGGGCCAACGGAGGCATGGTGGTGCACATCGGTGTCATCGTCATCGCTGTGGCACTTGCCGCTTCGAACAGCTACACGCACAGTCAAGAACTCATTCTGAAAAAGGGTGTGGTTGCGCGATACGGCGGCCACACGTTCGAACTCACCGGATTCACCACCACCACCGATGCGCGTCGTACTGCAATCGCTGCGGACATTCGTGTGGACGGTGGCAAAACGTACGGACCCGCTGTCACCAAGTTCAAGTCCATGGGGACCAACATTGGTACGCCATCGGTAAAGACGTCGTTCGTGAATGACATCTACATGACCCTTGAGCCGCCAGTGAAGGTCACCAGTGACTCTGCGAAGATCAAGGTGTTCATCAAACCCATGGTGATGTGGTTGTGGATTGGCGGCTTGCTCATGGGAGTAGGCACGTTGCTAGCCGCTTTTCCTGGCACGCGCCGTCGCAAGCCCACCGACCCCACATCGGCACTCGTTCCCGTGGATGCTCCGCTATGAAGAAGCGTCCTGTTGCTCCGTTCATTGCAGGCGCGGTGGGCGTGGTGCTGGTTGCGCTTCTTGTTGTTCTCGCGTTCGCCAAGCCGGGCAACAGTGAATCTGCATCGTCTCCGTTGTTGGGTCAACCTGCACCAGAGGTGAAATCCACCGTGATTGATGGCGGTGATTTCAATTTGGCGCGGCGCAAGGGAAGTTGGGTTGCCTTCAATTTTTTCAACTCCACGTGCGTGCCGTGCCGCCAGGAACACAAGGAACTCGTGTCGTTCTGGAACGCGCAGAAGAAGTCCGACGACCCGGTGGAGTTGTACTCCATCATCAATGACGATTCGGATTCTGCGGTGAAGGCTTTCTTCGAGACCTATGGGGGCGGATGGCAGAAAGTGCGCGACGATGATGGTGCAATTTCTGTTTCGTTCGGCGTCGCCAAAGTGCCTGAAACTTGGATCATTGACCCCAATGGTTTCGTTCGTTTGCGCATATTGGGTGCTCTCACCAACACGTTTCTCACCACTCGCATGAATGAGTTGAAGAAGCAGTTTGCGAGCGAACAGTGAACCGATTGAAGTCCAAACCCGTGTGGATGCTCATGGCGGTGCTCTTTGTGGCGTTGCTCTCGGTGGGCACCACTCGAGACAAAGGCCCGCTGACGCAGTCCGATCGCATTGATGCAATCACCAAGCGCATCGCATGTCCCACGTGTGATGGCGAAAGTGTGTACGTATCTCGTGCATCGGCTGCAGAATCCATTCGACGTCAAGTAGCGCGCGATGTTGCCGCCGGCACGAAGAGCGATGATCAGATCATCGGTTCCATTGCTGACACGTTCAAGGCTCAAGTTCTCCTTGTTCCACGTGCCACTGGCATCGACTCGTTGGTGTGGGTATTGCCCATTGCTGTCTTCGTCAGTGCCGTCGCCGGTCTGTGGTCTGCATTCCGTCGGTGGAAGAAGTCCAATTACGGAGAAGCCACCGCAGACGATGTTGCACTGGTGCAGAAACTGCTTGCAGATGACCCTCGTGACGAGGACAACGTCTGATGTCTGAGGAACTCCGCGATGAACAACAGTTCTTGTTGGATTCCTTGCGCGACCTTGAGCGCGAACGTGCGGCGGGCGATATTGACGACCACGATTACGCCACTCTTCGTGACGGATACATTGCTCGTGCCGCCGCCATTACTCGTGAACTGGATGGCACTGCAGCGCCGGAAAATACGCAACCCAGCCGCTGGAAGCGCCGCGCGCTCGTAGCACTGGCGGTTGTTGCATTCGGTGTGGGTTCGGGCGTTCTGGTTGCGCGCCAAAGTGGCCAACGCCTGCCTGGTCAGTCATTGTCGGGTGGCATTGAACAAAGCACCGCCACCATGTTGGCCAGTGCACGTCAGTTGAATTTTTCGAATCCACAAAAGGCCATCGAGTTGTACACAAAAGTGCTCGACCTTGAGCCCGACAACACCGAGGCGCTCACATATCGCTCGTGGATTCTTGCGCTTACCGCTCGCAACGCCACTGGCTCGGTGAAACAACTTGCGCTCGCCACCGCAGTCACCGATTTGTTGCGCGCACAAAAGGCCGACCCTGAATACCCCGATGCACATTGCTTCCTGGGCATCGTGTACTTCCGCTTTCTCAACAACCCCGTGTTGTCTCAACCACAACTCAAGGTGTGCATGGACATGAAGCCACCCGCATCGGTCACTTCATTCGTCAACGCCATTGTGAAAGAAGTTGACGCCGCCGTTGCCCGTGGCAAGTAACAACTGATTTAGCCCTGGTGGATGATTGTCATCTGCATTCCGGTGTCCGGGTGGTATCGCCAAGTTGCTCGGTAATCGCCCCACGACTCTTCTAATTGCCCATCTAAGGCTCGGGTTTCTTTGATGGATGTGAAGACATATTCTGGGACCAAAAGTGATCGCAAGACACAAAATGCTGCACCGACGAGGTCGCCGTCCGAATCGTCATT
>JALQYL010000230.1 GCA_023254135.1 Ilumatobacteraceae bacterium
GGGATCGGTTTTGGTGGGGATGCCCAGCTCTTGCGCGCGCGTGATGATGGCTTCAGCCATGGCGCCGCGTCCCTGGCTCAAAATTTTCGGTGCCGGTGCGCCGGCCTGATATCCCAGCGCCACGGCTTGTTGCCGGTAGGTGTCGGCGCTCATGATGAGCTTTCACGTTGGAGTCGCAGGGCCGGCACATTCAATTGTGCCAACCGCTCATGTAGTTGCGGCCAGGCTGCGTCGAGTGCATTTCCGGATGAAGATGGCCAATGCACACGCACGTCCATGTCCGCTCCCCATTGGTATGCCGTGACGATCAGACGTCCGGATCGAGGCAAGTCGATTTGCGCTCGCAAGGCAGCTCCCTTGTGTATCTGCCCCGGATGTTGAGGGTCTTCGCGCCAGGCGTCCTCGCGGTCCAGTTGAACCGCAATGCCAGGCAGCAGTTCGCCTTGCCAGTGCATCTTGCCAGTGAGAAGCATCCGTGTGATTTGCTCGGCGGTGGTGCTGTCGGGTGACAGGGCTGACACCCAGCGCGACAGCGTGGTGATGTCCGGTGCCTGTCCTGCTGCCGATGACGACTCCGTGGCATCAGATGATCTGAACCAGTGACGCATCAGATGTTGAGATGCAAACAGGTCGGATTCTGCCAATTGATGATGAAGGGTGTTCAACGATCGCAGCAGGGCTGGT
>JALQYL010000231.1 GCA_023254135.1 Ilumatobacteraceae bacterium
AGGCTTGCCCACCACCACTTTCGTGGCGGACTTGGCGGGGGCTTTGGAGCTGGTCTTCTTGGCCGGGGCCTTCAGGGCGGGCTTTTTGGCAGCAGCTTGGGCTGCGGTCGATTTGCCCGCGGCTTTTTGGGCTGCAGCTGCGGCCTGCTTGGGTGTGAGGGCTTTGGCCGGGGCTTTTTTGGCAGCCGTTTTCTTGTCGGCCTTGGCAGGCTTGGCGGTCCTGGCTTCGGGCTTGGGCGCACCAAACTTCAGACGCACTGGCTTGTCGCCCCAGATTTCTTCGAGGTTGTAGTACTGGCGGATCACCGGCTGCATGATGTGCACCACCGCAGCCCCGCAGTCGGCAATGATCCATTCGCCGTTGTCCTCACCTTCGATGCGCGGCTTGCCGAAGCCGCCCTCGCGCACCTTGTCACGTACGCTGGCCGAGAGGGCCTTGGTCTGGCGGTTGGAGGTGCCCGAGGCGATGATCACCCGTTCAAACAGGGGCGAGAGGTGTTCGGTGTTGAACACCTGGATGTCCTGGGCCTTGACGTCTTCCAGCGCGTCGACAATGACACGCTGCAGTTTCTGGACGTCTTTCTTGGCGGCGGTTTCGCTCATCGTGGGGCTTTCTCAGCGGGCGCTGTAGAGGTGGTGTTCGTGAATATAGCGTT
>JALQYL010000232.1 GCA_023254135.1 Ilumatobacteraceae bacterium
CACCCGCCTATCCGCTGGCACACACACGTTGTCAGTGTCGTTCACACCTACCAATTCGGCCTATGACCCCGACAGCACAACGGTGAGCATCACGGTGACACAGAAAGAACTCACAGTTACAGGAATCACAGCTAGTGACCGCGTGTACAACGCCACCACTTCGGCAACGGCATTGCTGAACACGGGATCTGCCGCGTTGGTGGGCGTACAAAACGGCGACTCCATCTCACTTGACTCCAGTGCAGTCAGCGCCACATTTGCCACCAAGGCAATCGGCACCAACAAGACGGTCTCGGTGACTGGCCTCACTTTCTCAGGCACGCAGGCGGCGAACTACACACTCACGCAACCCACCACCACCGCATCCATCACCGCAAAAGAACTCACCATCACCGGCATCACCGCCAACAACCGCGTGTACAACGCATCCACATCTGCAACGGCGCTGTTGGTGAAGGGCTCGGCGGCACTCTCTGGCATCCAAGGCAGCGACACGGTCACGTTGAGCACCGCGAGCGCAACGGCGACCTTTGCCGACAAGAACATCGGCACCAACAAGACCATCACCATTTCAGGCAACACCATTGCTGGCGCCGACAGCGGCAACTACACACTCACCCAACCCACCACCACCGCAAGCATCACCGTGAAGACG
>JALQYL010000233.1 GCA_023254135.1 Ilumatobacteraceae bacterium
CTTCTTCTTCCATAGTTTTTTCATCATTTTGTAAAACAAATCTGATTGTTAAACTTTCATTATCACCTAATTTTTCATAACTATAAATATCAATTAAATTAAACTGTTTAATAGTTGAATTATTTAAAGAGTTGATTACTTTTCTTATTTCTTTGTATTCTAAAGATTTAGGTGCAATAATACTTAAATCTTTTTTTGATGATTGGAATTTAGAATAAGAAGTTGTTCTAACAATCTCATTTTTTATTGCTTCAAAATCAATTTCTGCAATAAAAGTATCATTTAAATCAAAATCAGCACAAACACTTGGATGTAATTTACAAATATAACCTACAACTTTCCCGTCAATTAAAACATTCGCATTTTGGAAAGGATGAATAAATAAATTTGAAATATCATTCATAGGTTCTAAATCAAATTTTCCAATTGTATTTAATATTTTTTTAGAAAATGAGAAAAAATCTATATTTTTTGGTTTCCCACCATTTGAGAAATCTTCAAGTTCACAAGAACCAGTTTGAATAAATGCAATCTTTTTACTTTCATTTCTATTCTCATTAAAAATCGTTCCAATTTCAAAAAATGCAGTTGATCTTGCTCCCACTTTGAAATTATTTGCACAAGCTTCTACTAAATTTAATAAAATAGTT
>JALQYL010000234.1 GCA_023254135.1 Ilumatobacteraceae bacterium
CGAACGCTTCCCCGTGAGCTTTTACGTGGTCGCAATGTTGTTCATCATGTTCGACATTGAAATCATCTTTGCGTATCCCTACGCAGTCGATCACGAGTTCCTCGGTTCGTATGCATTTTTAGAAATGATCGCGTTCAGCGCAGTGTTCTTTGTTGCGTTTGTGTACATGGTCGCTCGTGGTGCTCTCGATTGGGGCCCTGCACAACGTGCCAATGGCAGCAGCGAAATTTCAGACGCACCAGCGCTCACACCTCGCGGACCAGTTCGCGTGGTGGGTTTTGAAGGTCGCATTGTGAAGAATGGTCAGGCTGCGTAATGGGTCTTGCACAAGACGTTCTCGACGACGGCCTAGGCGGCATTGCCCACAATGTTGTTACTGCTCGCATCGAAGACTTGGTGAAGTGGGCTCGCTCGCGTTCCAGTTGGGGTGCTTCATTCGGTCTCGCATGTTGCGCCATTGAAATGATGGGCACTGGTGCATCGCACTATGACATTTCGCGCTTTGGCATGGAAGTGTTTCGTGCATCTCCACGCCAAGCAGACATCATGATTGTTGCTGGCCGTGTGAGTCAGAAGATGGCTCCAGTGCTTCGTCAGGTGTACGACCAAATGATGGAACCCAAGTGGGTCATCTCCATGGGCGTGTG
>JALQYL010000235.1 GCA_023254135.1 Ilumatobacteraceae bacterium
AGTTGACGTGCCCAAGCCTGACGGTTCTCGTGCCCTCATGGTTCCTGGCATCAAGCGTGCAGACACCATGACTTTTGGCGAATTCCTTGCTGCCTATGAAGACCTCGTGGTCAAGGCCCGCACCAACAAACTTGCTGCTGAAGACTTCCAAGGAATCACTGTCTCTCTGACCAACCCAGGTGGAATTGGAACCGTTCACTCGGTTCCTCGCCTCATGCGCGGACAGGGCTGCATCATTGGTGCAGGAGCTCTCGACTACCCAGCTGAGTTCCAGGGCGCGAGTGAAGAAACTCTCATCGAGATGGCCATAAGCAAGGTCCTGACCTTGACCAGCACCTACGACCACCGCGTCATCCAAGGTGCTGGTTCTGGTGAGTTCCTCAAGATCGTGCACGAGTTGCTTATCGGTCAACGGAATTTCTACGAAGACATCTTCGCGGCATTACGTATCCCCTATGTCCCCATCCACTGGGGCGTTGACGTCAGCGTCAACCGCGGCTCTGCCATTGATAAAACAGCTCGTGTTCAAGAGCTCATCAACGCCTACCGCGTTCGTGGTCACCTCATGGCTGACATCGATCCTCTCGAATACAAGCAGCGCACTCACCCAGACCTCGAAATCGAAAGTCACGGCCTGACCTTCTGGG
>JALQYL010000236.1 GCA_023254135.1 Ilumatobacteraceae bacterium
TGCAGTGGTCATGCGTAATGCAGGCATCACAACGTCAGCGGATCTGGGCAGTGGCGTCAGCGTGAAGGATGCCGATCTTGAAACCGCCATGCGCAAAACAATGTCAGATGATTTTCCATTGCGAGTGGTCTCAGCAACCCGTGTCAATGGCGTCGCACCTGTTGGCACCGATGTGGCCTCACTCGTTTTGCAAGCACAAGAAAAGAGCCACAACAAACTGCTCTTCCCGGTGGTGAAATTGGTCCTTGACGGCTCCATCCAAGGATTCACCGCGACCGTCGATTGGCCCGGATACATCACGGGCGAGGCGCATCCACTCTTCTTGGTTCCACCAGAACAAGTCATTGACATTCTTCGACCATTCCATATGGCACGCATCGGTATCCATTGCCACTGCAACGGCAATCAGGCTTCAGAAGTGTTCATCAACGCCATTGAGCAATTACTCACTGAGTTCTCATGGCTCGACCACCGACACACCATTACTCATGCTCAATTGATCACTCATGCACAATTGCGTAAAGCAAAGAGTTTGAATATGTGCGCCAACTTTTTTGTGAATCACATGTGGTTCTGGGGCGACCAACATCACGACATCACCGTTGGCCCCGACCGCGCCCATGGTTTGAATCCCTGTGGCACT
>JALQYL010000237.1:0-346 GCA_023254135.1 Ilumatobacteraceae bacterium
TGACGGGTAGTGATATGACCGTTGTTGTTACGACCCGCTTTTTGAAACTGCGGCTCTAACAATGGTGCAAAAGGCTTGCCTTTATGGAGGTCAGGATTGACCACCTTGACCATTGAGCGACGACCTGGTGAGGTCGGTTTTGTTTTCATCAAAGGCATGATTAATTCGCCTCCGCTTCAAAGTTAATTTCTTGACCTGGCTTCAAGCTTACATAGGCCTTCTTAGTGTGGTCACGACGACCTTCAAAACGGCCATAGCGCTTAGGCTTACCTTTTTGATTCACGATTTGAACTGAGTCAACTTGCACCTTAAAGAGCAATTCAACTGCCTGTTTTACATCGGTCTT
>JALQYL010000237.1:356-639 GCA_023254135.1 Ilumatobacteraceae bacterium
GGTCCAAGCAGAACCTTCATCAAGTTGTGATCGTTTTTACGGACTTGGCTCATTTCAGCAACTCCTCAATTTTTGCGATCGCTGCTTTGCTAACCAATACTTTTTTGTATTGAACCAAAGCTAATGGATCTGCGTGCTGTGGCTCAACCACGGCAACCTTATGCAAGTTACGTGAGGCCAAGTACAAATTCTCGCTGACCTGATCAACGATGATCAAGACTGAATCCAAGCCCATCGCCTTAACTTTCTCTGCTAAAACTTTAGTCTTTGGAGCATCGAGATT
>JALQYL010000238.1 GCA_023254135.1 Ilumatobacteraceae bacterium
CGGACCGACTGATCGGCGGCCGCCGGGCCATCGCCCTTGCCGGTCTCGCCATGGCAGGCCGAACAATAGGCCGCGTAATCCTCGGCCCCCGTATTGCGGGCGGGTTTGATGTCGACACAGGCCGCCAGCCCCGGCAGGGCCAGCAGCATCAGGATCGGGGTCAGGCGGGCCATGGGAAACTCCTGTTCGTTGCGTCGTCTGGTCATGGTCGGGCGGGCCGCTCAGCCCGCCTTGATCTCGGTCACGCGGCCCTGATCCAGCCGCAAGATACGGTCCATCCGGGCGGCAAGGTCAAGATTGTGGGTGGCGATCAGTGCGGCAAGGCCGGTTTCCCGCACCAACCCCATCAACGCGCCAAAGACTTGATCCGAGGTTTCGGGGTCAAGGTTGCCGGTGGGTTCATCGGCCAGCAAGAGCCGCGGGCCATTGGCCAGCGCCCGGCAGAAGGCCACGCGCTGCTGTTCGCCCCCCGACAGGGCCGCCGGGCGGTGGCTGGCGCGCGCATCAACGCCCACGCGGGACAGAAGATCCAGCGCGCGGGCCTCGGCCTCGGCCGGGGTGGCGCCATTGGCCAGTTGCGGGATGACCACGTTTTCCAGCGCGGTGAATTCCGGCAAGAGGTGGTGGAACTGATAGAT
>JALQYL010000239.1 GCA_023254135.1 Ilumatobacteraceae bacterium
GTTACTCGTACATCTGTCAATGGATAACCAGCAAGAGGACCTGATGTCATTGCTTCTTGGCATCCTTGATCAACTGAAGGGATGTACTCCTTTGGAACACGACCACCAGTGATCTTGTTGACGAATTCATATCCGCCTTCAATTTCACCAGTTGGTAGTGGCTCAATTGCAATTTGAATCTTTGCAAACTGTCCAGAACCACCAGTCTGCTTTTTGTGTGTGTAATCGTGACGAGCAACTGGCTTGCGAAGTGTTTCGCGATAAGCAACTTGAGGCTTACCAACATTTGCTTCAACCTTAAACTCGCGACGCATACGGTCAACGAGAATTTCAAGGTGAAGTTCGCCCATACCAGCGATAATTGTTTGACCGGTTTCTTCATCAGTCTTAACGTGGAAAGTTGGATCTTCTTCAGATAGACGTTGAATCGCAACGCCAAGTTTTTCTTGGTCACCCTTTGTCTTTGGCTCAATAGCGACAGAGATAACTGGTGCTGGGAAGTCCATTGATTCAAGGATTACTGGCTTTGCAGGATCACAAAGAGTCTCACCAGTTGTTGTGTCCTTCAGACCCATAACAGCAACGATCATTCCAGCGCCAACAGAGTCGCGTTCTTCGCGCTTGTTAGCGTGCATCT
>JALQYL010000023.1 GCA_023254135.1 Ilumatobacteraceae bacterium
CATGAACACGTCGCGCACGATGAGAAGGGTCCACCATTCACCCACAATGTCGAGAGTGCGGGCAATGGAGCAGTTCAAGTTGTCCAATGGTGTGCGTTTCATGTTTGTAGTCTAGTCTCTTTAGGGAACTAGAGGAGAAAAGATGAATTGGGACGCCGAGATGAACGTTGCGCAGGTGGGCGAGAACTCGTACACAGCCAATGTTGGCGAACAATGGTCCTCTTTGCAGGGTGCCCACGGTGGTGTGGTGGCCGCGTTGACTGTGCGTGCAGCCCAACAGACTTTGACCGCATTGGGAGTTGAGCCCAACACCACTTTGCGCGCCGCAACGTTTGGATACGCCAGCGGAAACATGGTGGGCGACCTTGCAATTGGTGTTGAGGTGATTCGTCGAGGTCGCACCATGGTGACGACGCAGGTGTCGGTGGTGCAGAACGACAAAACCACCACCGTGGGTCGTTTGCACTTTGCTACTCCGTGGGAAGGCGTGGAATTCAGTGACGCACCGGCACCACCCGTGAAACCGTCGGAACTTCTGCGCATTGACGGCAACGGTTTAAAGCGTCATATCAACAATGTGGAAACGCATATGGATCCCGCAACAGCGCCGTTAAGTGGAGCGCCACGAGGTGAGTGGCTCGCGTGGTGCAGGCCACATCATGGCGGAACATTTGATGCAACGTGGCTCACCATGTTTGGTGACTACTTTCCGCCAGCTGTATTTGCGCGCAACACCGAACCTTCACGTGCAGTAACTATTGAATATTCCTTGCAAATTCATAGTGCTGCTGGTTCTTGGACCATAGCTGATGATGAATACTTGCCGTCGCGCATGCACGTGTTTCATTCGCACGATGGATTCGCCGTGGAGGATGGTTGGATCTGGTTACCCAACGGGCACCTTCTGGCAACCGTTCGACAGACGCGACTCGCAGGCTGAAAGATCTCACATTCATTGATACCGAGGGGGAACATCGAATGAATACAACAGAAACAAAACAATTCAATCCGTGGAGCACGTTCATCGTGTGCGCGATTGCGTCGTACATATCCACGCTCGACATGTCGATCGTCAACGTTGCGTTCTATGAAATCGGGAAGAGTTTTCCCGAGGACTCGAAGGCCACCATCGCCTGGGTAGTCACGGCATATTCCATCCTCTTCGGATCATTGTTGGTGGTGTCGGGCCGTCTGGCAGACCGAGTGGGACGCAAAAAGTTCTTCTTGTACGGCACCACGTTGTTCCTCATTGGTTCGCTGATGTGCGCACTTGCCTCAACAATGAGTTTGTTGATTGCAGGTAGAGCAGTGCAAGGCGTGGGCGGCGCAATGATGACTCCTGCCTCAATGGGACTGTTGCTTGCCGCATTCCCCGTGGAGAAGCGTGGTCAAGCGGTTGCGTGGACAGGTTCCATTGGTGCGCTTGGCGTGGCATCGGGCCCAACACTGGGGGCGTTCTTTGTGTCATCTTTCGGTTGGCGCAGCGCGTTCTGGATCAACGTTCCTATCTGCGCACTCACGATTGTGTTGGCCATCAAGATGACTCGCGAATCTGAAAAGCAAGACACATCACGACCTGATATTGCGGCTGCCGTTTTGTTCACCGCTGCTGTGGCGTCATTGGTATACGGAATTTCAGAGGCACAAGCATTCGGTTGGACGGACACGAAAGTATTGGCCTTGTTTGGAGCAACAGTTCTTCTTGGTATCGGGGTGGCGCAGCGTTCGCTGAGTCATCACAATCCGTTGTTGCCACCTGCACTGTTCAAAGAACGCACGTTCACTGCGGCAAACATCTCAACGTTCTTGTTTGGGGCATCTTTTAGCGGAAACATCTTGAACAATGTGCTGTTCCAGCGCACCATCTGGGGATTCAGCGCCACGAAAGCCGGTTGGTTCTCGGTGCTGTCACCCGTCACCGTTGCTCTGGTCTCCATGTACACCGGCAAGAAGATGGCCGGAATTGGATACCGCAAGCTCTTGCTGGGCGGACCAATGCTTGTTGCACTCACCATCTTCGGATCCACCGTATTTCTGCATCCCAACCCCACGCCATGGTTCCCATGGTTGCCACTCATGTTTATTTTGGGTGTAGGTCTTGGTGGCACGTTCCCTGCGTTGTCAGCATCCACTGTTTTGCGCTTGCCACAAACGCAGTTCGCACTGGGCGGTGCAATCAACAACACATTCCGTCAGGTGGGTGCGGCCGTTGGTGTGGCGCTTGTGGTCACCGTGCAAACCAGCACCAAGGGCATTGATGGATTCCGCAATGGCTGGCGTGTTGCAATTGCGTTCGCATTGTTGGCAGCTGCGGTTTCCCTGTTGCAACCAAAACACGTTGCACCAAAGTAGTTAGGTGGAGTGATTAGCCCTTGTGGTCGAGGTCGTACTCGGCCATGAAATATGGGTAATTCGGATCAAATTCCGTGAGGGGTGTGGGGTTCGACACGCGGCCAATGGGTCGTGTGCCGTTTCCTTTCACGCCCGTGCGCGCATCACCCAGATCGCGGCGCCACACGTCTGCCGCCTCGGTGAGTCGAGTGACCACTTCCGGGTGCTCGTGGTACAAGTTCACCGATTCAGACACGTCGTTCTGCAAGTCGTACAACTCGTTGATGTCGTTCTTCAGTTTGGCGAAGTGCAATTTCCAACGAGAATCTCGAATGGCTTCGAGTGAGTCCCCTTGGTAGTACGCAAACGTCTCGTGGGGACTTTGCGTTGATTCGCCCAGCCACACATGGCTCACGTCTTTGCCGTCGATGACACGGTCGGTAGGAATTTCTGCCCCGCAGAACCGTGCGATGGTGGGATAAAGATCCATGGAGGTGAGCAACGTGTCAATCACTTGACCTGGCCTTACCTTGTTCTTCCAACGAAGAATGGCAGGTACACGCAGACCACCTTCCCATGTTTGGGCTTTGCTGCCACGCAACGGTGCGTTGCTGCCACCCCCAGGAACATCGGTGCCGTAGATGGTGCGTTCACCCAGCGAACCGTTGTCGCTGGTGAAGATCACGATGGTGTTGTCGTCGAGACCCAGTGAATGCAGTTCTCGCATGATCACTTTGGTGGCCCAGTCAATGGATTCCACTGCTGCACCGTATGGACCATTTTGTGAATTCGCGAGATATTCATCCTTCACGTAAATGGGGACGTGCACGTACATATGTGCGAGATACAAAAAGAACGGACTGTCTTTTGCATCGCGCATGAACTTCACGGCCTCTTGCACGTATCGCTCGGTGAGTGAACTTTGATCGGGTTGTTGTTCCACCACTTCACCATCCATGAGAAGTGGAAGCGGCGGTGGCATGGGAATCACATCGGGATGATTGGCCTGACGCCCCATGTCGTTGCTGTAGGGCAAACCGAAGTAATGCTCGAAGCCGTGATTGATTGGCAGGAACTCTTGTTGATCTCCGCAGTGCCATTTGCCCACCATCTGCGTGCGGTATCCGGCATTTCGCAACACACGAGCAATGCTGATTTCGGTGGGTGGTAATCCCACTGCTTGCCCCGGAAACAGCACGGGCATTCCCTCGAACGTTCCGAATCCGATGCGTGGTGGATAGCAGCCAGTGAGCAATGCACCGCGACTGGGTGAACACACGGGTGAGCCCTGATAGAAGGAAGTGAAGCGCATGCCCTCCGCGGCCAATGTGTCGAGCGCAGGTGTCTTGTTGAGTGCGGAGCCGTAGCAACCAAGGTCGCCGTATCCGAGGTCATCACAATTAATGAGGATGACGTTGGGACGTTCGGCTAGTTCGGGCATTGTTGAAAACTAGTTCAGTCTTCAACGGGGCGGTGGGTCGTGCTTAGCAAGCCTTTTCGCGAAAGGTGACCTTGGTGGTGAAGAGGTAATTGTCAACGGATTCAGTGACGCAATTGTTTTCGCCATATCCGGTGTGTCGATTGGCAGTGACCACCAATAGGCGACCATCTTCAAGCGCTGCGGCCATCTTGCGTGAACTTGCAAGTGGCGTTGCTGCATCGCCAGTGGTGCCCACCACAACAATGGGCCCCGCACCTTTGCCGGTGATTTTGATGCGTGGATCAGGCTTTGCAGGCCAGAACACACATCCGTATCCGCCGGTGAATCCGGGCCACATGCGTGGTGCTGCTTTCTTGAATGCAGGAAGGAACTCATCCGTTTGTTCGACTGTGGTGGGGCCCGGGTCATCAAGGCAATAAATGGCATTGAATGCCTCAAGTTCATTGCCGTAGGTGCCATCTGCTTGCCGTTGGTAATAACTGTCGTACAACTCGAGAAGGCCCGAGCCATCACCCTTTTGTGCATCGTTGAGAGCATTCTCAAGTTGATTCCACATGGTTGATGAGTACATGGCCTGTGATACCGCGGTGAACGCAACGGCTTGATTCACCGGTGCGCGATTCTTTGAAACAACGATGGGTTGTTTGTCCACTTTGGTCATGAGTGCATCGAAGGCTTCTTCAGCTTTTCCATTGTTGTGGAATGCACAATCCGGATCTGCAGAGCAACGCGACAAGAAGACATTGAGCTCTTTTTCGAAGCCAGCGGCTTGCTGCAAGCCGCCTTCCATGTAATCGGCATTGGGGTCTGCAGCGCCGTCGAGTACGGCAGCGCGCACGGTGGTGGGAAACATGGTGGCCCAGGTGGCGCCAAGTTCACTGCCGTATGAAAAACCAAAGTATGTGATTTTTGTTTCGCCCAAGGCTGCGCGAATCATGTCCATGTCGCGCACGGTGTTGTTGGTGGAGATGTACGGAAGAATCTCACCACTGTTCTTTTCACATTCATCGGAGAATGTCTTTGAAGCAGCAATGAGAGCCTCACGTTGCGCATCGGTTTCGGGAGTGGGGTCAGTGGTGAAGTACTTGTCATAGTCACTGACGCAATCAACAAAGGGAGTTGAATCGCCGGTACCACGAGGATCCCACGCAACGATGTCGAATCGATCCAAGAGATTGACACTGAAATAACTGCCGGCATTTTCAGCCAGGTATGAGCCACCAAAACCTGGGCCACCTGGGTTCACCAACAATGAGCCAATGCGGCGCTTCGGGTCGGAGGCAGGGCGCATTGCGATTTTGAGAGAGAACTGGCCAACGGATGGATTCTTGTAGTCATATGGAACGGAGAAACGTGCACACTTCAATCGATCAAGGTCGTATCCGTCACACTTCTTCCACGAAATAGAGCCACCAACTGCGGGAGTTGCAGCCTTGGATGCAGCAATGGTGGAAGTGGTGCTTGTGGTGGTAGTTCCTGAACCACAGGCCGCAACCGCGACCAACGACATTGCGACAATTCCCATGCGACGTAACACGCATATGACACTAGGGGCAGGTTCGCCCGTAGCCTCAACACTGTGCGAATGGGACCTCATATGATGCTGCCGGGCGACGCTCATGCGGTGAAAGGTGCTCGCGTGAAACGCGAATCTTTGCGCCGTGTATGGAGATTCGCTGAGCCCTACCGATGGAAGATCATTGGGTTTCTTGGTGCAATCATCGGAGCGGCCCTGTTGGGTCTAGCGCCGCCACTGTTGTTCCGATCAATTTTGGACAAAGCGATTCCGCAGAACGACGGGGGCCTTATCACCACCCTTGCCATTGTGTTGGTACTTGCGGCGATTGGTGACGCAATACTCGCGATCACCCAACGATGGCTGAGCGCCAGTATTGGCGAAGGGCTCATTTATGACTTGCGTGTTGCGTTGTTTGACAAGGTGCAGCAGATGCCAATTGCATTCTTCACACGTACGCAAACCGGCGCGCTCACCAGCCGGTTGAACAACGATGTGATTGGGGCGCAGAATGCGGTCACATCAACATTGGGCAGCGTGGTGTCAAACGTTGTGGTGCTCATCACCACGCTCTCGGTGATGGTGGCCCTGGAATGGCGCCTCACCGTTCTTGCCTTGCTGGTGTTGCCACTCTTCATCGCACCCGCGAAACGTGTGGGTAAGAAGTTGGGCGGTCTTGCGCAACGACAGATGGAATACAACGCTGAAATGAATGCGCAGATGAGTGAGCGTTTCAATGTTGCCGGTGCAATGATCGTGAAACTTTTTGGTCGTCGTCAACGCGAAGTCGATACGTTCGCTGGCCGTGCGGCGGGCGTACGGGACATGGGAATCAAGTCCGCTTTGTACGGGCGAGTGTTCTTCGTGGCACTCGGGTTGGTAGGTGCCATGAGCGCCGCAGCAATTTACGGTATCGGTGCTCACTTGGTGCTCTCGAACACCATCACGCCTGGCACTTTGGTGGCAATGGCCACTTTGGTGCAACGCATTTATCAGCCACTCACTGGTCTGACGAATGCGCGTGTGGAAGTCATGACCGCATTGGTGTCGTTCGATCGTGTGTTTGAAGTGCTCGACGCGCCTGTTGCCATTTTCGACCGACCAGGCGCCATTGATTTGGTGGATCCACGTGGAGAGATTGAATTCGACAACGTTGTATTCCACTATCCAGAAGCTGCCACCGTGTCCATCGCATCGTTGGAAACTCCCGGCTCGGCACAGAGCGATTCAAACGTTGACGTTTTGAAAGGTGTTTCATTGCGTATCGCTCCGGGTGAAACCGTCGCAGTGGTGGGCTCCAGTGGTTCTGGCAAGAGCACAATGGCGTCATTGGTGTCGCGTTTGTACGACGTGTCGTCGGGCGCCGTGCGAATTGATGGAGTGGATGTACGAGATCTCACCGGTGATTCATTGCGCGATGCAATTGGCGTGGTGTCACAGGATCCTCACTTGTTCCACGAGTCCATTGAAGCCAACTTGTTGTACGCACGTCCCGATGCCACGCAACAAGAAGTAATTGCGGCGTGCGAAGCAGCTCGCATTCATCAAACCATTGCGGCTTTGCCCGATGGGTACAAGACAATGGTGGGTGAGCGTGGTTATCGCTTGTCGGGTGGCGAAAAACAACGATTGGCCATCGCCCGCATGTTGCTGAAGAACCCCACCATCATGATTCTCGACGAAGCAACCAGTCATTTGGACAACGAGAATGAAGCCATGGTGCAAGAAGCACTAGATGCTGCATTAAACGACCGCACTGCCTTCGTGATTGCACACCGATTGTCCACCATTCGCGATGCAGACCGCATTGTGGTGCTTGATGCGGGCCGTGTGGTGGAACAAGGCACTCACGATGAATTGATGGCACTTGATGGCATGTACGCCATGCAGGTGCGTGCGGGCGGGTCGTTCGGCCTAGACACACCAACTATCTAGAGTTGTAGAGATGCCTCAGGAGATTGAATTCATAGACGGAGTTCCGTCGTTCACCGTCACGCAATTCTCGGCAGTGCTGAATGAAGTCATGAAGGCGTCATTCGATGGTGGCGTGTGGATTGAGGGAGAAATTGAAGGTCTGAAGCGGCCGAACCCACATGCCTATTTCACCATTGTTGAAAAGGCGGAAAAGGGCAAGGCTCAAGTCAACGTGAATATTTGGGCCGGTCCGTTGAAGGGCATTCAAGCCAAACTTCGCAACAGTGGCATTGAACTAAAGGACGGACTGAAGGTTCGTTTGTATGGACGGCCCGACTATTACGCCCCATTCGGCAAGCTTTCTCTTGTCGCCACCGATATTGATACGCAATTCTCCGCAGGTGATCTTGCAGCCAAACGCGAGGAACTCATTCGTCAGTTGCTGGAGCAGGGTGTCGACAAGATCAACAAGCGAATTCCTGTTCCCATGGTTCCTCTTCGTCTTGGCATCGTTTCCTCCAGCACCGCCGCCGGCTGGGCCGACGCACAGCAACATCTTCTCGAATCAGGTATCGGATTTGCTGTCTCGTTCACCGATGTTCGCGTGCAGGGTGAACATGCAGTGAATCAAATTGTGGCTGCAATCAATGGTTTCTCACGTCGCACCGACATTGACATCGTGATGGTGATGCGCGGTGGTGGTTCAAAGGGGGACCTGGCCACTTTCGACGACGAGGCAATCGCACTAGCCATCTCGCAGTGCTCACACCCTGTCTTCACCGGAATAGGTCATGAAATCGACACCAGCATTGCCGACATCGTGGCGCATACTTCCAGCAAGACACCTACGGCGTGTGCGCAAGCGGTGATTGCACTGGTGGAAGAGTTCCTTGGCGATCTCACGTACTCTGCAGAACGTTTACGCCAGGTCACGGAAAACTCATTGGTGCGCGCGCGAAGTCGCATTGCATTGGCAGTGGAACGTTTGCGCACTCGGCCCCGCACCGCACTTGATAAGCAAACACAAAAACTTGCACTGCATGCAGCATCTGTTCGTCTACTCGATCCGGTGACAACCATGGCACGTGGTTGGAGCATTACTCGAGATGCTGATGGCAATGTGGTGCGTTCAACCAACGATGTGAAGCGTGGCGACACACTGGTCACATTGGTTGCCGACGGAAGTATTTCAAGCACAGTGGAAGGTGTGAACTAATGGCAACAAAGAAGGCACAAGCAGGCGAGCCAACGGGTTATGCCGAAGCAATGCGCGAAGTGGAAAGCATTCTCTCTGAACTCGATTCCAACTCCGTCGATGTAGACGTGTTGGCCACCAAAGTGGAACGCGCGTCGTTTCTCATCAATTGGTGTAATGAGCGCATTGCATCTGCACAAATGACCATCGATTCTCTCGTGGCCGATCTGGGGGGCGACGAAGACGAAGACGATGAGTACGACGAAGACGAATATGAAGACGATGAGGATGAAGACGACGAATGAGTGGTGCAAACACCATTGTGCAACGGGTTGATGCCGTTCTCTCACACACGCTGAATGCAGAGCGTGCGAAGTGGACCGCTATTGATGCAGACCTTGCGGTGGTGTTCGAGGAAATCTCGTTATTGGCCACCAGCGGCAAGCGTTTACGTCCGCAGTTTGCACATTGGGGTTGGGTAGCTGCCGGCGGCAATCCAGGCGCAGAAACTCCCGATTTCATTGGTGCAGCTGTTGAATTGCTTCATATTTTTGCTCTCTTTCACGACGACGTGATTGACGACGCCGGCACCCGTCGAGGCAATGCCACAACACATGTTCGTCGTGCCCAGGTGCATGCCAATAATCAGTGGGCCGGTGAGTCGCGCAGGTTTGGCGAAGGCTCCGCCATTCTCATTGGTGACATCGCCTATGTGGCTTCTGATCAACTAATGAATGACTTGTCACCATCCGCGCGTCAGTTGTGGAATGACTTACGCATGGAAATGAACATTGGTCAATATCTCGACACCGTGGTTTCGGCAAAACGATCCACCGATCTTCTTGATTCGCAACGCGTCACCATTTACAAGACCGCGAAATACACCGTGGAGCGTCCACTGCATATTGGCGCTGTTGCTGCAGATACGGAGCGCGGCACGTCGCTTCTTCCCATGTTGTCTGCATACGGTCTGCCATTGGGCGAAGCATTTCAATTGCGCGACGACTTGTTGGGTGCATTCGGTGACGCAGCAATTACAGGAAAGCCGGTAGGCGGAGATTTCATCGAAGGAAAACGAACTCCGCTATTGGCTTATGCGTTCGAAAATGCAACCAGTGCGCAACGAGATGTATTGGACACTGTTGGTCGGAAACCAATGAATGTTGAACAAGTGCAAGATGTGGTGCGTTCAACGGGAGCCGTTCAGTTCATGGAATCGCGTATTGCAGAGCTCCGCAATGAGGCATTGGCTGCGTTGCAAAGGTCTGAACTTGCAGGCAACGCGTACGAAGAATTAGTCGCGTTGGCCAACGCGGTGACGCAGCGACAGCACTAGAGCGCTGCGTACATATCCAATGCTTCCTGCATTGAGATATCAGTAATCACGCCAGCTTCTCGCTTCAGAGCATCAATCCACTTGGGCGACACCTTGCTTGCAATTGCAACAGGTTCCTCAATGCCAGAGTTGGCAATGGCCAAGCGCAGGAAACTCAACACGTAACTCGCAGGGCGAGAGTCACGGGACAATTCAATAAGAGCCCATGGGTCAGGCGTGCCCGCATTTCGCTTACCCACTGATGCGATTTCTGTGGTGGACACTGTGTTGCTTGCGCCACCGGCGAGGCCAGGACCATCAACAATCACAAGTCCCCGCACCAATGCGGCGCGACCACAGGAAATAAGGAAACCGATGTATCCACCCAGACCACGTCCCACAATTGTGACGGGTTCTCCAATGTGACGTAGTGCGATATCCACGTCAGCCATGAGAATTTCCGCGTTGTATCCGCCACCCCGAGGCACGGTGGATGCACCATGACCCGTGAAATCAAGGGCGTACACGGGACCAGCCCATTTCACCGGCATCTGCGAAACTCTCGTTGCGTCTTCACCGAGACCATGCAGCAAGAGAAGAGGACGTCCACTTCCTTCGCGCACGGTGTGCAAAGCAAGAGAGATGCGGTTGTGTTGCAAGTACGAAATGCTCATGACAAGAACTCCAACACCATCTTGCTCACACCTTCAGGATCTTCAATGTGAACGAAGTGTCCGATGTCTTCCATCACTTCCAAACGGCCACCCGCAGGAATCCATGGTTGTAGATCGCGTGCACGAGCACCCCAACCCATGGGCTCATCCACTGTTCCCAGAATTCCGAGAAATGGAATGGTGAGCGACACCATTCGCAATGCACTTTGTTCGGCATGCCACGGACCAAATCCACCAAAACGCATGGTGGGATCAAGTTTCCAACGCCAACCATCTTCGTCTTGACGCGCGCCAATGGTGACGAGATATTCCAACCATTCAATGGAGAGGCGTGGGTTCATCACGGCGCGTCGCTGTGCAAGCTCTTCGAACGTTCCTGGCTTGCGTTCTGCGCTGTGCGCAATGTGGCGGTAGTCGAGCCACTTGGCAACGTCACCAGCAAGGATGCGAGTTTGATCATGGTCGGGCACGTCGGGCATACGGCGCTTGCTGGGCATGCCATCGATGTTCACCATGCGTGATGCGCGGTAAGGGCTGCCATCGAGCAACTGCATCATGAAGGCGCCACCTTTTGAATGGGCCACCACGGGTACTGGCTCATCGGTGATGCTTCCCATGACTGAAAGTGCATCGCGAATGTCTGCCTCCCAGCTGTAGAGGGCCGCATGGTCGCTGTCGCCGTGACCACGGGCGTCCCACGCAACCACGCGCCAGCCACCGGCAGCGATAAGGGGAGCGAAAACATCGAATGTGCCCGCAAAGTCGGACCCGCCATGCACCATGAACACCACGGGATCGCTCTCGCGGCCCCATTCGTACACAGCCAGACCCACACCGTCTGCTTCGTGACGATATGTGCGATCGGGACGTCGGGCGCCGGGGTACGTGCGAGTCTCGGTAAGCATCGGATAGAGGTTACGGCAGAAGGTGAGACGTTCACTATGTGGACGGCTGGCATAACATGGAACCAATGTTCTTGCGCACACGTCTCCACATGTATCTGTTGTGGAGCACCTGTGTTTTTGCATTTCTTGCAGTCATTTCGGGTCTTCTCACCGATGGCGGCAATAAGGGTGATTCATCGGCCACCACCACAACAGTTGCCACAGCGAAAACCACAACAACTGTTGCAACTGGTGCATTGCGTACATATGTGGTGCAATCAGGCGAGTCGTTATTCAGCATCGCGCAGCGCTTCAATTTGAGCGCTCCTGCGTTGGTGGAAATCAACGGAATCAAGAATCCCGATCGTGTGCCTGCTGGCACATCGTTGAAGCTGCCACCCAGCAACGGTTTCGTGCCCATTGGTGCCACCACCACCATGCCGCCGTGATCGGTTTAGGCATTCCTACATTCTTTACACTGAAGTCATGAGCACTCCTTTTTGGCCAACTCTTGAACACTGGTCCGTGGCCATTCCGTTGCACACCGATCACAAGAGATTGCAATGTCTCGCTGAAACAGGGTTCGTTGCTTTGAAGCCGGCACCATTCGATGTGCCGCAACATGAATGGGAAGCGTTGGAGTACTTCGACTGGAAGAGTGGTGGCGACACCAACTTTGCGCCGCTCGCATCTGCCGACGGTGAACTTGATTGTCGTGGTTTTTGGGACAAAGGCAAAACTGACAAGGACGCCATTTGGACATCGAATGCAAACCTTGCACCAACGCTGAAAAACTATGTCGCATCAGTGGGTGCCAACTTCGGACGTGTGCGCATCATCAAGTTGGAGCCACAAGACCGCGAACAGGCCATGCGCTCCATTCACCGCGATGACAACAATCGCTTCAATCCTGAGAATGAAGGTTGGGTGGTTCGTTCGTGGGTGGAACTCACTGATAGCCCCGACAGCTACATGTTGCTCATGGACAATGGCCCCGATGGTTTGCCAGACCCAGCCACCGAACGGCGAGTGCCACTGCCCAAGGGCGCGCGTTTCGTTGTTGACACCCAACGTTTGTGGCACGTGGTGGTGCACAACCACGACTTCCCTCGTTACGCGCTGATCACCAGCTTTGAAAGCGGTGACGCACTCGATTCATTCATTGCTCGCGAACACGCGTAGCAATTACGTCGCTACGCGATAGCGGCGATGATGGCGCCCATGATGGTGAGGCCAACAATGTCGTTGCCCACTTCAACGGCCCACACGCCCCATGCATTTTTGCCAAGGCCTGAGAACATGCGGTGCGTCAACGATGACGAAGCTGCAATGCCCACGCCCAACAATGCTCCGGTTGATGCGCCTTGCAGCACTGAAGCATTGGCGTAAAAACCGGTAATTGCGCCGGTGAGTGCCAATGACTGAATGATCTGACCAACAATGAGCGCACCAAAAATGGCGCCCATGCTTTGACCAGCACCCGGATCCTCGCCCTCGGTCTTTCCCATGAGTTTCCACCACACGGGGAAGAAGGTTTTTGGACTGAACCACAAAGCACCAACAACAAAACCTGCGATGGTGGCAACAACGATGCCGATGTAATTAAGGGAAGAGAAATTCACAAAGGTGAACTTTAGAGCGCAGATTCGATGGCGCTGATCACCTCAGGCGCATCGGGTGCGGTCTTTGGATGGAAGCGTGCAATCACTTCACCATTTCGACCAATGAGGAACTTCTCGAAGTTCCAACGGATGTCACCGTTCACGCCTTCAGCATCGGCAACTGGTGTGAGTGATGCATACAGCGGATGTTGATTGTCGCCGTTCACGTCGATCTTTTCGGTGAGTGGGAAAGACACACCGTAGGTGGTGCTGCAGAACGACTGAATCTCTTCAGCGGTGCCAGGCTCTTGCCCCATGAACTGATTGCACGGAACTCCAACAACGGTGAAGCCCTTCGCGGCGTATGTCTTTTGCAATTGCTCCAAGGTTTCGTATTGCGGAGTGAGACCACACTTGCTGGCAACGTTGACCAACAACGTGACCTTGCCCTCTGCCTGTGCGAGTGCGTTGGGTGTGCCGTTGAGACCGGAGATGGGTGTTGCGTAAATGCTCATGACGAATGCAACACATGCAACAAGGAATGAATTCCCATTGTGCGACATCATCAGTTCGGCCCTATTTATAATGTCTGAATGATTTTGAGGCACTTCTCTGCTTGTCGTTCGGCATTTTCTCGTTTCATCGCCGTGGCGATGGCAATCGGAATTTCTGTCGGTGCTGTGCCATTCTCATCCACGCCTGCGCTCGCTGTTGGCGGGGCTGGCGGAACCATCTCCTCGTATTCATCGGGTGGCAACCTCTACACGGTTCACTCATTCACATCCACGGGAACAACGGTGTTTACGACACCAACGGGTGTCACCTCGGTGGAATACCTCATCGTGGGCGCCGGCGGTGGCGGTGGCGCTGCATGGATTGACCAAACGGGCGGATCAGGCGGTGGCGGTGGTCAGGTGTTGACAGGTACTGCCACGGTGACGCCTGAGACGGACTACAACATCGTTGTTGGCACCGGTGGTATTGGTGGTTTGTTGACTCTTTCTCCCTCCATCTCGCCCGCAAGTGGAACTGCCGGTGGATCATCGTCGGCGTTTGGCATCACTGCAGGTGGCGGTGGCGGAGCCATCAAGTCCTATTCGGGGTTCGGATCTCCCGGCACCGGTCTTGCTGGTTCTTCAGGCGGAGGATTGTTCGCCGGAGCTGCGGGTATCGCCAACGGATATTGCCAGCGCGGTGGCGGTGGCGGTGGAGCATCTGCTGCCGGAACGCAAGGCAACAATGTGTCGTCGGGAGCAACCGACAACACCTCCACGGGTAGTCGTGGCGGTGCGGGCGTTGGTTCCGACATTCGCACCGGAACCGTGCAGTACTACGGCGGTGGCGGCGGTGGCGCGGGTACCGGAAACTGCGCGCAGTCTGGTCTTGCAGGCGGCGGTGGACTTGGTGGCGGTGGAAACTCCGCAACATACGGAGGCCGCGGAGTAAGCGGCACATGTTGTTCTGGTTATGACGGCGCTGTGAACACGGGTGGCGGCGGTGGCGGCCAATCGGGTTACATGGGTAGCGGCGGTAACGGCGGCAGTGGCATCGTTGTGGTTCGTTATCTTGCACCACAGGCAGTGACGTGGGCTCCAAGTACAAGTTTGACAACCACGGGTTCGCCAGCAACTCCCACGGCGCTAGCAAGTGCTTTGGGTGGAGCAACGTTGTCGTACTCCGTTGTTTCACACACGTCGACTTCATGCAGTGTCAATGCATCCACTGGTGTTCTCACCTACACCGGTGCGGGTAACTGTGTTGTACGTGCAACGGCAGCAGCAACCGGAGCGTTGGGTTCTGCCTCGCAAGATGTCACGTTCACCATTTCCAAAGTGAGCCAGAGCAATCTCACGCTCACGTCAACCACTGGGTCAGCCGGTAGTTCACTCTCTCTTGCAACTTCAGGTGGCTCAGGCAACGGAGCAGTCTCGTACGCGGTCACCGGAACGGGTACTGCAAGTGGTTGTGCTGTGAGTGGGTCCACGCTGACCGTCACTTCTACGGGTACATGCAAGATCACAGCAACCAAGGCTTCAGATGCCACGTACCTCTCTGAGTCGTCGGCTGAAACCACCGTTACTTTTGGTCAAGGCACACAGCCAGCACTTGCAATCACCTCTACTTCTGGAACCGTGGGTCAACCATTGACCATCACGGTGACAGGTGGTTCAGGAAATGGCGCCATCACCTATGAATTGTTGTCAGGTGGCACCACAACCTGCACCATCTCATCAGGAAGCTTGCTTACTGGAGTTGCGGGCACATGTTTGATCAAGGTCACCAAGGCGGCCGATTCGTCCTTTGCGGCTCAATCGACAACGGGCACCGTCACTTTCTCCGTGGCCGTTCAGCAGTCTCAATCTCAGGTGCCTGCAGTGACATCAACGACAACTCCCGGAGTCATTGCGTCAGCTGCATCCACTGCTTCCACCACAACCACGTCCACAACAATTGCTCAGAAAACAGCAACTGCGCCTGCTGCTCCTGCGATTGCAGAGGTGGGAACTGGCGAAGGAGCATTGGAAGTTGATGGTCAATTGGTGGAAGGAACCACCACGCGAGTCAACAATCAACTTGTGGTCTCGGCTGGTGACATGACCGTCACGGTTTCTTCTGTTGATTCGAACGGAAATGTCCTGCCGCTCGACGAAAACGGCATGGTGCTTCTCGATGAACAATCGAATATTCGGGTGAGCGCAACCGGATTCAAGACTGATTCAGAAATCGCGGTGTGGATGTTCTCAACACCGACGCTCTTGGGCACCATCAAGGCCAACACCGACGGAACATTTGAAAGTCAATTTTCACTTCCGAAGAATGTTTCAGGTGGGAAGCATCGCATCGCTTTGATTGGCAAAGACGCGAACGGCAAGGACTCAAAGTTTGCTGTCGGTGTGCTAGTTGGTGTGAAGCAACAACTGTCTACAACGGCAAAAGTGTTGATTGCCGTTCCCATCACACTTGCTGTGATTCTGGGTCTGTTGTTGCCAACACAATTGCGTCGTCGTCGACGCCGCAATGCCTAGAGCAGGTACTTATTCAGCGCGGTGAGCGGCGGCCAGTTCGGCCACTTCTCTCATGATGCGCGCAATGTCAAAGTCTTTCGGTGTGTACACCGCGGCAACGCCTTCTTTGGTGAGCAAACGATCGCGATCAACTTCAGGAATGATGCCACCCACGATGACGGGTGAATCAACACCTTCGGCGCGCAAGCGACGAACAACATCGGGCACCAGCTGCAAGTGCGAGCCAGAGAGAATGGAGAGACCCACCACATCTGGATCTTCGTCTCGTGCGCTGGCAACAATTTGCTCCGGTGTGAGGCGAATACCGCTGTACACCACTTCCATGCCGGCATCACGTGCGGCAACAGCAATCTGCTCGGCGCCGTTGGAGTGACCATCGAGACCCGGCTTGGCCACCAAGAAACGTGGAGGACCGCCGGGGATGGACTTCACATAGTTGGCCACTTCGGTGAGCGCATTGGTTCGGCGACCTACTGCAGCATTCACACCGGTGGGTGCGCGGAATTCCCCGAACACTTCGCGCAATGCCTGCGACCATTCGCCGGTGGTGCCACCAGCTTCTGCCAACTCAATGGATGGCTCCATGATGTTCTCACCCGATTCAGCGGCAGCTTTCACGCGTGCGAGTGCAGCGGCAACACGTGCATTGTCGCGTTCGGAGCGCCACTTTTGCACATCGGCGATTGTTTCGGCTTCCACTGCGTGATCCACAACAAGGATGTTGTCGGAACCGCCCAAGGGGCTCTCTTCGGTTTCCTTGTAGGAGTTCATGCCCACGACGATTTGTTCGCCAGATTCAATGCGACGTGTGCGCTCTGCCATGCTGCGAACAAGGCGACCCTTCAGATCCTCCACTGCGGCAAATGCGCCACCCAAAGAAATGACTTCTTCGAATTCTGCCCAAGCTGCATCACGCAATTCTGCAGTGCGAGCCTCAATCACCTTTGAACCATCGAAGATGTCTTCGTATTCAAGAAGGTCTGATTCGAATGCAAGTACTTGTTGCATGCGCAATGCCCACTGCTGATCCCACGGACGTGGAAGTCCGAGAGCCTCGTTCCATGCGGGCAGCTGCACGCTGCGTGCACGTGCATTCTTGGAAAGTGTGACTGCGAGCATTTCCAGCACGATGCGCTGCACATTGTTTTCAGGCTGTGCTTCGGTGAGACCCAATGAGTTCACCTGCACGCCATAACGGAAGCGACGAGCCTTGGCATCTTTCACGCCATAACGCTCACGACCGATGCGGTCCCACAATTCTGTGAATGCGCGCATCTTGCACACTTCTTCAATGAAACGGATACCGGCGTTCACGAAGAACGAAATGGATCCGAACACTTGGTCGAATTGATCATCGCTTACTTGGCCACTTGCACGCACAGCATCGAGAACGTCGACTGCAGTGGCAAGCGAGTACGCAATTTCTTGTACGGGTGTAGCACCAGCTTCTTGCAAGTGATACGAGCACACGTTCATGGGGTTCCACTTCGGTGCGTTCTGTGCACACCATGCCACCATGTCAACGATCAATCGCTTCGATGGGGCAGGAGGGAAGATGTAGGTGCCACGTGAAAGGTATTCCTTCACGATGTCGTTTTGAGTGGTGCCACGCAATTCGCGCGAATCGACACCTTGTGCGCGAGCGTTGGCCACGTACAACGAGAGCATCCACGCCGCGGTGGCATTGATGGTCATTGAGGTGTTCATCTTGCCGGGAGGAATGGAATCGAGAAGCGTGCGCATGTGTCCGATGTGCGCCACAGGAACACCCACCTTGCCCACTTCGCCAGCGGCCAACACATGGTCGGGGTCGTAGCCCGTTTGCGTGGGAAGGTCGAACGCGATGGACAGACCAGTTTGACCCTTGGCCAAGTTGGTGCGGTACAGCTGGTTCGACGCCGCGGCCGTGGAGTGGCCCGAGTACGTGCGCATGAGCCATGGGTCGTCGCGGCGGGGGGTATTCGCTTCAGTCACGGCTCAAGTATGGCAAGGGGTTTCCCGTGTTCCCACGAGACGCGACGCAAGACTTACTCGGCAATCGCTTGGGCCAACAATTCACGGTAGGTATCACGTGGAATCTCAATGGCTCCAAGGGTTTCAAGATGATCGGTGAGCCATTGGGTGTCGAACAGCGACATGCCGTCAAGGTTCATGAGGTCCACCAGGAATTTCAGGGCCACTTTGGATGCGTCGGTGACGCGATGGAACATGGATTCACCGGCGAAGAAGTTGTTGATGCGCACGCCGTACACCCCGCCCACCAAAGCATTGTCTTCATCCCACACTTCCACGCTGTGCGCATGACCCATGCGGTGCAACGCGGTGTACGCCTTCATGAAGTGTTCGTCGATCCAATTGCCATCGTTGTGCTCGGTGGCGCACGCATGCATCACTTCCTCGAAGGCTTCATTCACCGTGCAATGAAACAAACGCGCGCTCTTGCGGGTGGAACGCGATGTATGAAATCCGCTCAGCGGAATGATTCCGCGCATGGGTGGACTCCACCAACCCAACTGCGTGTGCTTCTTGTCGATGAACATGGGAAACATTGCATGCGCGTATGCATACAGCAATGTGTCTGGTTCTAAGTCCGCCCCAATGGCCACAATGTCGTCGTTGGGATCCCACTGATCATGAGTGGGGAAAGACCACCGACATTCCGTGGGTGGTCTCATACGCACG
Source organism: Ilumatobacteraceae bacterium (assembly GCA_023254135.1). Taxonomy (GTDB): domain Bacteria; phylum Actinomycetota; class Acidimicrobiia; order Acidimicrobiales; family Ilumatobacteraceae; genus UBA2093. Next base: position 18,580 of record JALQYL010000023.1, read on the forward strand.
TTGACTTAGTACTTGTAGAAGCCTTCGCCGCTCTTGCGGCCCAACTTGCCGGCTGCTACGAGACGACGAAGTGTTGGCACTGCTGCGTAGTTCGGATCTGCGAACTCTGCGTAAAGAGCTTCCAGGATGGAGAGCGATGTATCGAGACCAACAAGGTCGAGCAATGCGAATGGACCCATGGGGAAGTTGCAGCCGCCCTTCATTGCGGTGTCAATGTCTTCCATGCTTGCGGTGCCTGTTTCCCAAATGCGGATTGCATTGTTGAGGTAGGGGAAGAGCAACGCATTCACAATGAAGCCGGCGCGGTCCTTTACTTGCACGCCGTTCTTGCCGCACTTGGCGGTGAACTCGTTTGCAGCAGCGATTGTTTCATCGCTTGCCGTGATGGGGCGAACAACTTCCACCAATGGCATTGCTGTTGCAGGGTTGAAGAAGTGGATGCCGCACACCTTGTCGGGGCGACCAGTTGCCATTGCCATTTCCACGACGGGCAAGGTGCTGGTGTTGGTAGCAAGAATTGCACCGGGCTTCACGGCCTTGTCGAGTTCAACGAACAATGCCTTCTTCACTTCAAGGTCTTCCACCACTGATTCAATGACAAGATCGCAGTCGGCAAGATCGGAGATTTTGTCCGTTGCAGAGAGGCGACCAAGGATGGCTGCCTTGTCTTCAGCAGTGATCTTCTCGCGCTGCAACTGCTTGTCGAGGCCCTTCTCGATGGATGTGATCATGGCTTGTGCGGTGGATGCGCTGCGTGAGCGAACAACAACGGTGTAGCCAGCCTTGGCTGCAACCTCGGCAAGACCCGAGCCCATGATTCCTGATCCGCAAATACCGACCTTGTTCATTTCAAACCTCCGAAAATGTGTTCCTGCGAGGCTAACAACCGACCCTGCATTGCCCCTAACCGCACCGCGGCCGGGGCACAGGACCAAATGCTTATGACTCGGTGATGATGACGGAGTTGATGGTGACGGTACGGCTTGGCGCGCCGCCCAGGCCACTGTCGTCAGCCTTGTGCAAGGCAATGATTGCCTTCAGAACCTTCAAACTGGCGTCGTTTGACACATGTCCGAAGGTCACATACGTGCCTTGGCTGTCGAGTAGGGCGGTGTTCTCTCCGGTGGAGAAGAAGAACTGCGCACCACCAGAGTTGGCTCCACTGGAGCGGGCCATCACAAGGTCGCCCTCGGTGTAGGTGAACTTTCCACCTTCATCGTCGATGGTGTAACCAGGTCCGGAGGTGTTGTTGGGACCTCCACCTTGGATGATGTCGATGGATGGATCGGTACGGAAGATGGGCGTGCCGTCGTAGTACTTGTAGCGAGACAAGACCACGAAGTTGTTGGTGGTCTTTGGAGTGCGCTTGGTGTCGAGAGTGACGTCGATGACGCCTTCTGTGGTGTCGAACGTGGCCGTGTAGGTCTTGGCGGTGTCAATACACATTGGCGGAGCCTGCTTGAACTGCGCGACGTGCTTTTCCGTGCCATCTGCCTTCGGACAAGTGGTGGCACCGGTGAGCGTTGCGCCAGGCTGTGTGGTGCCGGGCGCAGTGGTAACCACAGCATCGAAGCTGGTGTCGGAAGATGTGGATGAACCGCTTCCTCCAATTTGTGCCACGCCGAACAGAGCAACAACGAGCACAGGGATGCCGATGCCGAAAATCAGTCCACGACGACGAACCGTGGCCACCTTTTGTTGACGAATGCGCTGCTCACGAGCCTTGGCGCGATTTTGTTTCTGTCGTTCTCTTTTATTTGTTCCCACGAAGTCGGCAGGTTAGTGGCATACGGCTAGCCTTTTAAAGCGGTGGCTTTAATTGTTCAGAAATATGGCGGCACGTCAGTAGCCGATCCCGACCGCATCAAGTCCGTTGCGGACCATGTGGCGTTCACCCGCAAGCACGGCAACGATGTGGTGGTGGTGGTGTCGGCCATGGGCAAAACCACCGACAATCTCCTTTCTTTGGCCAATGCGGTCTCTGGCGTTCATCCCGGCCGTGAGATGGACATGTTGCTCACAACGGGTGAGCGAATTTCCATGGCGCTTCTCTCCATGGCCCTTGCTGGTGTTGGTGTTGACGCCGTCAGTTTCACGGGTGACCAGGTGGGCATCATCACCGACGATGTGCACACCAAGGCCAAGATTCTCGAAGTAAAGAACGACCGCATGAAGGCTGCTCTTGCCGAAGGCAAGGTTGTTGTAGTGGCCGGATTCCAAGGTGTGTCCACCACGGGTGAATTCACCACACTTGGGCGCGGGGGTAGTGACACCACGGCCGTTGCGTTGGCCGCTGCACTCAACGCCGACGTGTGCGAGATCTACACCGACGTCACCGGCGTCTTCACCGCCGACCCACGCATCGCACCACAAGCTCGCAAATTGTCGCACCTGCAGTTCGACGAAATGCTCGAGATGGCAGGCGTTGGTTCCAAGGTTCTTGCGTTGCGTTCGGTTGAATTCGCGCGCAACCACAATGTCCCCATTCACGTTCGCTCCAGTTTCACGTGGGAACACGGCACATGGGTGAGTGCAGAAAAGTCACAAGGAGAAAACTCCATGGAAGAGCCAATTATCTCTGGTGTCGTGCAAGACGCAAGCGAATCAAAGGTCACCGTGCTTGGTGTGCCCGACCGCCCCGGCATTTCTGCCGCGTTGTTCGAGAATCTTGCCAACTCCAACATCAACGTGGACATGATCGTGCAGAACACATCGAAAGATGGGCTCACCGACATCTCCTTCACCGTGCCCAAGGCCGACATGAAGATTGCAGAAGACATCGTGTCTCGCGTTGCCACTGAAATTGGCGCACAAGGCGTGTCGCACGATTCAGACATCGCCAAGGTTTCATTGGTGGGCGCCGGCATGAAAACCAGTCCTGGTGTGGCCGCCAAGATGTTCCGCGTTCTTGCCGACAACAACATCAACATTCACATGATCTCCACCAGCACCATTCGCGTGTCAGTGGTGGTGTCCGCCGCAGACATGGAGAGCGCTGTTCGCTCGTTGCACACCGCCTTTGGTCTCGACTCGGGCACCGCTTATTCGGCACCATTGCCTGAGCGCAAGTAACGCGCCTGCCATACTCAATAGATGACCCGTCGTCGTAGGCAACTCATTCCGTGGCGTGCTGCTGGCACCCGCGCTGAAGTGGGACAAACTGCCGACGAAGTCGTTCGCGAAATCGGTTGGGTGTTCGACAACCAAACGGGTGAGCAACTCACATTGGGTGATTTTGTGCGAACCGGCGACATTGAGGTGGACATCTACCTGGATCGTTTGGGTTGGAATGAGATTCCCACCACGTCCACCATGCTGGAAATCGGTAGCGGCATTGGTCGCATGTCTGCGGCATTCACCCGTCGTTTCGACACCGTGGTTGCTACAGACGTGGATGCGGCATTCCTCGAGCGATGCAGAGAGACGGTTGCGCGATTTGGCCGAGTGAACTCGTTGCGCACCGTGCATATTGCCGACGGCAGTTCCATTGGTGTGGCGGACAACAGCATCGATGCTGTGTTTTCCTACATCACCTTGCAGCACTGCAAGGCCAGTGATGCGCTGCGTCTCACCACCGAAGCCATGCGGATTGTGAAGCCAGGTGGCTATGTTGCTCTCAACTACCGCACATGGGTTCCCGCCGACATTTTGCTCACACCAGCTGGTGTGGTGATGCGTTGGTTGTGGCACGTTCCCGTGGTTGGTGGTCGTTTGTCGAAATGGCGTTGGTCCACACGTTTGGGTTGGCAGGCCAATCGCCTCGACCCTCGCCGTGTCCTCTCTTTGCTGGAAGCATCAAAGGTTGAACTGGACGACTTGGTGATTCTGCATCATCCTGGCCGTCCACAACGCGAGGTGTCGTACATGGGAAATGTGGTGCGCCAGCGTGATTTAGACGTGGCCAACAAAAGTCATTGGTGGCTGGTCGCGCGCTGCCGTTAGTCTCAACACTTATGCGTGTTGGAGTAGTAGGTGCAACCGGACAAGTGGGCAGCGTCATGCGCACCCTGCTGGCGGAGCGCAATTTCCCCATTTCTGAACTTCGTTTCTTTGCCTC
>JALQYL010000240.1 GCA_023254135.1 Ilumatobacteraceae bacterium
GTATACGCCAAGTATCACCCAAGCAGTGCAGGTGCGACAGTGCTTTGGTAACTACTGGATTGAGGCACGAACAATGGAAGTTCTTCATCGAACATGGCACATCGAAGGAATGGCTGTCCGACCTGATCACAGAATGGTCGCGCACACTGCATTTCTGACAGTTGCTCGGTATATCGGCGATAACGCCGTGTCTATGGAGCTAACGAGAGATTAAGGCTCGATGAAGATGCATTCGCCGGGGCATTCCTCGGCGGACTCGATTACAGCGTCCATCAAATTGTCGGCAAAGTTGGCCATGCCTTCTGCGCCTTGAGCGTTGCCCTTAGCAGCCGCGAAGATCTTGTCCTTTTCGCGAACATAGGCGAGACCGTCATCGAGCAACGTGAACACATCTGGTGCAATTTCCTCGCACAGTCCGTCTCCCGTGCAGAGATCTTGATCAATCCAGACCTTCATTTCATGTACTCCTTCAGCAATCACTTGATGACTAATTCCTTCAACAGACTACATTCTCCCTCACGTGGCGGGCGTACTTTTACGGTGTGAATTTGACCATCTCTAAGAGTTCGGCGACGCTAATTGGCTAGGTTTACGTATGCATTGATCGGAATGGGGTGAATCTTGGCTGATAATCA
>JALQYL010000241.1 GCA_023254135.1 Ilumatobacteraceae bacterium
GAAGCCGCCCGCAAGCGCTTCACGGCCCGCTCGCGCGCGGTCAGCGGCATCCGCGAATTCATGGTCCAGCACGGCTTCCTGGAAGTCGAAACCCCAATGCTGCACCCCATTCCCGGCGGTGCCAACGCCCGCCCCTTCCAGACGCACCACAACGCGCTCGACCAGGAAATGTTCCTGCGCATCGCCCCCGAGCTCTACCTCAAGCGCCTGCTGGTCGGCGGCTTCGAGCGCGTGTTCGAGATCAACCGCAACTTCCGCAACGAAGGCATCTCGGTGCGCCACAACCCCGAGTTCACCATGATGGAGTTCTATGCGGCCTACTGGAACTACCAGGACCTGATGGGCTTCACCGAACAACTCGTCCGTGACGCCGCCATGAAGGCCGTGGGCACACTGGAGCTGAGCTACAACGGCCGCCCGGTCGATCTGTCCAAGCCTTTTGCCCGCATGACCATCCGCGAAGCCATCTACGCCCACACCGAAGCCGGCGCCCATGTGGACGACGCCGCCTGGCTGATCAGCGCCCTGAAAAAGCTGGGCATGACCGAAGAAAAGGAAAAGCTCTCCACACGCAGCCTGGCCAGCCTGCAGGTGCTCTACTTTGAGGAAACCGTGGAAGACAAGCTCTG
>JALQYL010000242.1 GCA_023254135.1 Ilumatobacteraceae bacterium
TTCCCTCTCCACCGTTCTGTTGCAAGTTGGCACACCTACTGCTGATGGCGTTAAAACGTCATTGTCGCTTGAAACACCAAGCCTTAATGGCTTGATCTACGACTTCGTCGACTGCCAATAACTCGCCCGTACACTTACCTCGACGGTGAGTAGGTCGGATGATCGCGGGTAATGGTGCTTGCACCACTATCTGAGGAAAGTCGGGGCTTCACAGGACAGAGTGCCGGCGAGAGTCGGGTCGGGGCAACTTGACGCAAGGTTCAACAGAGAACAAACCGCCGATGAGCGCAGTCGCAAGATTGCGAAACAGGTAAGGGTGAAACGGTGCGGTAAGAGCGCACCAGCACGTGAGGCAACTTGCGTGGCTTGGGGCCACCATTCGAAGCAAGACCATGCAGTGGGCATGAGCTGTCCGTTCGTTTGTTGTTTACAACAAACAACCCACGGGTAGGTTGCATAGAGGGATGATCATCGATTACAGAACCCCGCTTACAGACCAACTCACCGTCACTTATTTTGAAGTTCAACGTTTTCTGTAATTTGCTTGTACGTCCAATAGCTCAATGCAACACCAATGATCTCAAGTGGGATGTTGATGAGCCCGCGGTCAAATACTGGTAACGCATA
>JALQYL010000243.1 GCA_023254135.1 Ilumatobacteraceae bacterium
CTTTGTGTTGCGCTCGAGTTCGAGCTGATCACCAATCTTGTATGAAGTGATCTTGTATGGACCGCTTGCGAATGGGCGAAGGTCGTACTTGTCGCCTGTGTCCTTTGAAGCCTTAACAGGTGCACCTGCTGGGTAAGTAAGTGCATAGTTGAAGTCTGCGAATGAGCGGTTCAAGTTGAAGGTAATTGTGTTACCTGAACATGTAACAGCCTTGTCGAAGTACTTCTGACCAGTCTTCTTGTATGGGCCCTTGTAAACAGAAGTAACGCCATCTTTTTCAAATGGGATGTCAAGTGAGTTAACAAGGTACAACGGACCATCTGTGATGACATCTGTTGCGAATGGACGTGAAACACCGTACTTCACATCAGCACAGGTGATAGGTGATCCATCTTCCCATGTGATTCCTGAACGGAGTGTGAACTTCCATGTCTTAGCAGCATTTGATGGAACACCTGTGTTTGTTGCAAGGTCTGCAACGAGTGATGATCCTGCTGAACCTGGAACTGGCTTATAAGAAACCAAGTTACGGAATAGGAATGAGTTCAAGAACGCAATGTCACGACCTGTGTAAACACGGGCTGGGTCAATGTGATCGAACTGTTCTGCATGTGTAACGAAGTAG
>JALQYL010000244.1 GCA_023254135.1 Ilumatobacteraceae bacterium
GACAACGTTGAAATCTGGGGCGATGGCTCTACCTACAAGGGCAATGACATTGAGCGTTTCTATCGCTACGGACTTCTTGCCAATCCAAACCTTCGTATCTACAAGCCATGGCTTGATGCTGATTTCGTACGCGAACTCGGTGGCCGTAAAGAGATGTCTGAATGGTTAGTCGCTAACAAGCTTCCATATCGCGACAGCACCGAGAAGGCATATTCAACAGATGCCAATATCTTGGGCGCAACACATGAAGCAAAGGATCTCGAAAACCTCGATGCTTCTATTGAAATAGTCTCACCAATCATGGGCGTGAAGTTCTGGGATTCATCTGTTTCAATCGCGCCTGAAGATGTAAAGATTCAATTTGTTCAAGGTCGCCCTGTTGCAATTAACGGCAAAGATTTCACAGACGTAGTTGCTCTGATGAATGAAGCTAACGCTATTGGTGGCCGCCATGGACTTGGAATGGCTGATCAAATCGAAAACCGCATCATTGAAGCTAAGTCTCGTGGAATCTATGAAGCACCTGGAATGGCGCTCCTCTTTATCGCTTACGAGCGCTTGATTTCAGCAATTCATAATGAAGACACCATTGCTAACTATCACGCGGAAGG
>JALQYL010000245.1 GCA_023254135.1 Ilumatobacteraceae bacterium
AGTTTTGATAATAATTTTTGTAGATGCCTTTAAGATTTCATCAAGTCTCTTTTTAACTTCTAAACCCAATGCTTTCTCATTCTTATCAGTTGTTCTAGATTCTGGAGTATCAATTCCAGCAAGTCTAACTCTTTGATAATAAGAAATATTAAAACCTAAATCAATATCAACATCAATAGTGTCTCCATCAACAACCTTATAAAGTTTTTTAACAGTGTATTCGTACATATTCACCTCCTTTTATTTGAGCCGGATAGAGGATTTGAACCCCCGACCTACGCATTACAAGTGCGTTGCTCTACCTACTGAGCTAATCCGGCAAAAGCCAAGCCCCCATACTTTCGCATGAGGGCCAGCCGTAACTATAACGATCCCAAAGTACGCTGCACTTGCGCAACAGACACATCTTGGGTGTCATAACTATTATACACTATTTAGTGTTACGATAAAATCCGCTACCCTTTAATTGAATTCCCGGTGGTGAATAAATCTGCTTTAATGCATCTCCACAAACTGGACAACAGATTGTTTTCTGCTCTTCATTTATTCCTCTTGTCTCTTCAACCTCATGACCGCTAAGACATTTATATTGATAAGTTGGCATCATT
>JALQYL010000246.1 GCA_023254135.1 Ilumatobacteraceae bacterium
TGACGCTTGCAACTACTCGCCTGCCCGCGCACCATCTGCGATCACCATTGGCGCAACAACAAACTCCGACTCTGTTGCTTCCTACTCAAACGTTGGCTCATGTGTCGACCTGTTCGCTCCTGGCTCAGGCATTACCTCTGCATGGATTGGCGGCAGCAACGCCACCAACACCATCTCTGGCACATCAATGGCCACGCCTCACGTGGCTGGTCTTGCTGCACGTCTTGCTCAGGCATACCCCGGCATCTCCAACACGCAAATCGTGTCGAAGCTCACGGCCGGAACAATTGCGGCACCTGTCCCCATTTCCACATTCGCCGAACCAGACCCCATCTCAACAACAACCACCGTGGTGGACCCTGGCGTAACAACAACTACAACAGTGGCCGCACCCACCACCACAACGGTTGCGCCAACCACCACCACAACCACCGCACCAAAGAAGATTCGCCGCGTCATTCGACCACGCGCATTCTTCCTCATGTACAAGGTTGTCAATGGCAGTACGGCTCTCACCGCGTCATGGTTTGACGACAAGTCCCCCGAGGCCTACTTCGTTGAATGCGCACGCAATCGTCGAATCTGGAAAGAAGAAGAGACT
>JALQYL010000247.1 GCA_023254135.1 Ilumatobacteraceae bacterium
TGCACTCGAATCGGTACTTCTCGAACTCACCAAGAAAATCGCTCGCGACGGCGAAGGCGCCGAGACACTCATCGAAGTACATGTGGACAACGCGAAAGATGCTGAGCAAGCCAAAACAGTTGCCAAAGCAATTGTGAACTCGCCATTGGTGAAAACCGCGGTGCACGGCGCCGACCCCAACTGGGGCCGCGTGGCCATGGCCGTGGGCAAGTGCAGCCAGTACACCGACATCGACCAGAACAACGTGGTCATTCGCTTCGGCACGCAAGAGGTGTATCCCACTCGCGTCACAGATGCAGGTCTCGAACAACTGAGTGCATACATGCGCGGTGATGATGTGCTCATTCACGTGTCTCTCAACACCGGCACCGCCACTGCCACCGTGTGGGGTTGCGACCTCACCGATGGTTACGTGCGCATCAACGCCGACTACACCACCTGATTTAACTATTCGTAAGTCTTCTTGACTCGATTCAAGGTCTCTGGCGCTGGAGCCTCCTCAGAGGAAGCCAAGTTTCTTTCCGCCAAGAAATTGGCTTCTTCTCTTGCCGCCAGTTTGTTGCGATACTCGTTTGCGTGATCAGGCGCTATTAATTCT
>JALQYL010000248.1 GCA_023254135.1 Ilumatobacteraceae bacterium
AGATATTGGCGGCAAGAAGGCGTCAAACAGCATGGAACTTGCCGACCTTGTACTTGATGTGGCCAAGGTTGCCTTCGTGCCCGGTGAGGCTTTTGGCGCACCTGGTTACGCACGATTTAGTTTTGCGCTCGGCGATGCCGACTTGGTTGAGGGCATGGAGCGCCTCGCCGCGTTATTTGCATAACCATCGCACATCTGCGCTAAGGTGTCATCACTTCGGTAATAGCCGGAGGGCAAAACATTCAGCGAAGTCCGGTGAGATTCCGGCACTGTCCCGCAACGGTAATGCAAAGACTCCAATGTTTATTGAGGTATTTGTCAGTCCGGTCGCCTAATGCGTAGCTACATCAACCGCTCTCGCAAGAAGAGCAAGGAGACCATATGAACAAGTTAACCAAGGCCGGCATTGCCGGTCTTTTTCTTTCCCTCACCGCCACTTTGGCTAGTTGTGGTGGATCTTCAACTAGCAGCACGGATACTGCGGCAGTTACAGCAGATGTATATCCGGTAACCGTTGGCGACCTCACCCTTGAGGCTCAGCCAACCAGCATTATTTCGCTATCGCCAACAGCAACAGAAATGCT
>JALQYL010000249.1:0-230 GCA_023254135.1 Ilumatobacteraceae bacterium
GCGGCCTTCATGGCGGCGTCGCGCACCAGCTCTTCGGTGAAGTGCATCAGGTCTTGGTAGTTCCAATACGCGGCGTAGAACTCCATCATGGTGAACTCGGGGTTGTGGCGCACCGAGATACCTTCGTTGCGGAAGTTGCGGTTGATCTCGAACACGCGCTCAAAGCCGCCCACGATCAGGCGCTTGAGGTAAAGCTCGGGCGCGATGCGCAGGTACATCTGCTGGTCCAA
>JALQYL010000249.1:240-580 GCA_023254135.1 Ilumatobacteraceae bacterium
TGTGGTGCGTCTTGAAGGGCTTGGCATTGGCCCCGCCCGGGATGGGGTGCAGCATGGGCGTTTCAACTTCGAGGAAGTTGTGTTGCACCATGAAGTCGCGAATGCCGCTGACCGCTTTGCTGCGCGCCACAAAGCGCTTGCGAGCGGTCTCGTCGGTCATCAAGTCGACGTAGCGTTGGCGGTATTTGATCTCTTGGTCAGCCACGCCGTGGAACTTGTCGGGCATGGGGCGCAGGCTCTTGGTCAGCATGCGGATGCTGGTGGCGTGAATCGACAGTTCGCCTGTGCGTGTTTTGAACAGCTTGCCTTCGCAGGCCACGATGTCGCCCAAATCCCAGTG
>JALQYL010000024.1 GCA_023254135.1 Ilumatobacteraceae bacterium
ATCCGCATGCCACCTGAGAGCTGTCGTGGATACTTTTCCTCGAATCCGGAGAGACCCACAAGGTTGATGGCTTCTTGTGCACGCAGAGAACGTTCACCCTTTTCCACCTTGTGCAGTTCCGCAATGAGTTCGACATTGCGTTGCACGGTTCGCCACGGCATGAGTGTTGCATCTTGGAACACGTAACCAATGCTGTCTCGATCTACGGTGCACGTGCCACCGGTGTTCTGTTCGAGGTTGGATGCAATGCGTAGCAAGGTTGATTTGCCGCATCCAGACGGGCCCACCACCGTGACGAATTCTCCAGCCTTGATGGAAAATGAAATGTCATCGAGTGCACGTGTGCCGTCGTTGAAGGTCATGGATACGTTGGAGAAATCAAGCAACGTAGAGTTCTGAGTTGAAGACATGTTTGTGTGTTGTTCGGTTGACAACCCCACGCCATTGCTCATGATGTTCAAGATATGACAAGAACATGCACGTGTTGTGACGTACGGGTTTACTTTCTGTTACGAATTTGTTCGTTGATTGCGACGCCGCCATATACGACAAATCTGTCGGGGGGCCCCATCGCAATTGACTCACGTACAGTAGCCGCTGGAACAGCGACTAGATTTGCTTTCTCACCCACGGCAATTCGTGAAGAACGTCCGTGCACAACTTGTTCAGCGTGAGTGGACACCATGGAATATGCGTCCATCGGAGCCACGTGCGATGCGGTAATGAGCAAAGAGGCTATTTCTAGGGGGTCTCCGCGGCCCATGGTGTTGAAAGGATCCTGCAGATTGTCGGCTCCGCCCGCCACCGTGACCCCGGCGTTGCGCAAGAGCGAGACTGGAGTGATGGCCCTGGGTGCGAGCGTGTATTGGCCTCGAGCCTGCAAAAAAAGGTTTGTCTGAGGCAATGCGGTCACCGTTATGCCGGCATGTGCCACCTTTTCCGCGATGCGTTTTATGTCGTTCTCACTGCGCGTTGACAATGAAACACAATGGCTTGCGTTCACGCGGTGTCGTACATTGTTGGCGATCATTGCATCGGCCAGGTATTCAAGGTCTGCAGAATCGGTGCGAAGGTTCTCGTCAGCGTGAAGATCAAGTGGAAGGTTGTGCGACACGGCCAATTCGAGCAGATAGTCGATGGCGGCCCGTGGACTGTGGTCGAGATGAGGGCATCCACCCACGACATCTATTCCCGTCTGAATTGCATCGATGGCCAATGCATGTCTGTCGCTACTTCCTGGACCGGATAACGGCCATTCAAGGAGCATGGCCACTTGGATGTCGACATATTCCGCACATGCCTGTTTCGCCTCGAGGAGTGCCTCGATGTTCTGTGTTCCCGTATCGAGGACCGTGTCGGCATGAGTGCGAATGGAAGTGACACCGTTTCGTGACATCAGGCGTGCCGCCTGAATTGCGCGCTGGGTGGTGTCGGATCGAGTCAATGTGCTGCGCACGGCATGAAGTCCGTGAATAGCTCCTGCTAGGTCTCCCGATTCATTCGTGATGCGATCAGCAAGGAAGGCTTTGTCAAGGTGGGCGTGCGGCTCCACCAGACTGGTGGTGAGAATGTGGCCCGATAAGTCATGCTCTGAATCTGCAGTGAGGTCAGAAGGCGACGTCATTACGTGCGTGATGAGTCCGTCCTCGCAGCGCACATCCACCACTTCGCCGTTCGCAAGTGAGGTGGCCCGAAGGAGGAGGCTGGAGGACACGATGTCTACACCAGAGGCTGAAGCGCGGGGAGTGGACGTCGTTCCATCTTTTCTCCCAGTCGCGGCATGACCTCCTCGGCGAACAAATGTAGTTGTTCGTTCATGTCGTCACGGGTGAGACCCGGGAAGTCAAAAAAGATGGTGAGATGCTTGAGGTCGAGCAGGTCTCGCCAAAATCCCACAATGTCCACAACGTCGTCAACGGATCCGACCGCTTGGATCTTCTGGTTCACGCTGTCCTCCAAAGTGGGGCAGAAATCAAAGGGAACCTTCGAGCCGTCTGCATTGCGGTAACTGCTGAATCGACCGTATGGCGCAAGGAAGGAACAGAACTCATCGTGTCCAGGCTTTCCGCGCTTCAGTGCTTCTTCGCGGGTACGACCAATGTGCATATTGAGCACGAGGCATCGGTCCTCTCCGGGTGCCACGGGTGAACCCATCTCTTCGCGAATCTGGGCATATCTGTCCCACTTGTCCTTTTGGCTGTCTGCATTTTGTAGCCAATACACCGCTTTGTGGCCGGCACGTGGGACGTATTCAATTGTTTCGGGCGAAGTGACTGGCTGGTACACATCAATGTGGCGTTCGGGTCTTGGTATCAAAGTGATATCGCCCACCGTTGTGCCACGGTCCGGAATGTCATTGGGGGGAAACTGGAAGTGCTTTCCCTGATAGTTGAACCGCTCGTTGGTCCACGCCTTCTTGATGACTTCCATGGCCTCTTCGAAGATGAGGCGATTCTGTCTGTCGTGTTCTGCCGACATGGCATTGTCGCCGGAGGCAACCACGGTTCCGAGGTTCCATGCCTCGCGAGGAACTGTGCCACGACCAACGCCGAATTCCATTCTTCCGCCGGTGATGATGTCTGCAATTGCGAAGTCCTCTGCCAGACGAAGAGGATGCCACTGCGGTACCACGTTGAACATTTGGCCCAAGCGCAATTGCTTCGTCTGCATGGCCAGGTGCTGGCCGAACTGTATGAGGTTGGGAAGAACCTCATATCCCTCGAACTGAAAGTGATGCTCGGTGAGCCACATGGTGTCGTAGCCCAGTGCATCGGCAGTACGCGACCATTCAACAAGATTTCGATAACACTCGATGACTGCATCATTTCCGTATCGACGACTGGTGGGAGACACCGACGGATCTCCTGCATCTGGCATGGGGACGGTGCAGAAAAAATTCGAGTCAACGCGCATGTACAAAAAGGTACTTCACCCACCGTTCATTTCGATCAGTGATTGCGTGAACAAGTTGTTAATTGGTCGTGTGTCACCAATGGCCGCGAGCTGTGAACACGTCTCGCAAAGCGCGTGTGTCGTCGGACATGATTCCGTCGACATCCAAGTCCAGGAGGCGAGATATTTCCAGCGGATCGTCAATGGTCCATACATGCACTTGCAATCCAAGTGAATGAGCGAGCGCTACAGATCGTTCGGTGACGACAGGGAGTCCGCCTTGCTTTACTGGTACTTGTGCTGCATACACCGTGGGTGCAGGGGTAAATGGTGTGCGCACGGTGCTGGCTGCAATGAAACGAGCGACTTCCTTCGGTCCCATGGAGGTGCAGACGCGGTTTCCAAGTGTGGCGCGTATGCGTTGCAAGCGAGAATCGGAAAAACTTCCGATGCACACCCGGTCAATGCTGTTCGTGCGTTGGATTGTCTCCACAAGCGGCACGAGCGCCCCTTCTGATTTGCAATCGATGTTCACTCGGATGGTGGGCCATGCGCTCAAAATGTCCTCGAGTAACGGAATGGGATCGGTGCCGTCTATGCGCGCGGACTTGAGGTCTGCCCAGGTGCTGGCGGCGATCGTGCGCTTTTCGCCACATGTTCGCTCTAAGTCATCATCATGAAAGGCAACCAACACGCCATCGGAAGTGGCATGAACGTCGGTCTCGATGTATTGATAACCCAGGTCCACCGCATCCTGAAACGCCCGAAGTGAATTTTCTGGTGCAACAGACGTACCGCCCCGATGCGCAAATGCAATAGGGCCGTTGTGTTCAAGAAACGGATGACGTGCGGTCATCAGATGGAGCGACCAGCTGCCGCCCAGTATTCGTCTTTCAGCAAGCGCTTGTAGAGCTTGCCGGTGGGGTGGCGAGGCAGTTCCTCACGGAAGTCGATACTGCGTGGGCACTTCACATCGGCCAAGTGCGAACGGCAGTACGCGATGAGTTCCTTTTCCAACGCAGAAGCTTCTTCAGCGTTGGCGGGCATGGTGACAGGCTGAATAACGGCCTTCACTTCTTCGCCGAAGTCGTCATTGGGAATACCGAACACTGCAACGTCGACCACCTTGGGGTGGTTCACCAAAATGTTCTCCGACTCTTGTGGGTAGATGTTGACTCCACCCGAGATAATCATGAACGCCTTGCGGTCGGTGAGGTACAAGAAGTTGTCTTCATCGAGGTACCCAACATCTCCCAACGTTGACCAACCGCGTCCCTTGGGGTCGCGCGATGCCTTCGTCTTTTCAGGATCGTTGTGATACTCGAACGCTGTGCTTCCTTCGAAGAACACCGTGCCCGATTCACCTTGAGGCAATTCATCGCCATTTTCATCACAGATATGAACGATGCCTTGAATGGCGGTGCCCACGGTTCCTTGATGTGCGAGCCACATTTCACTGTTGCAGTACACGAAACCATTTCCTTCGGTTCCTGCGTAGTACTCGTGAATGATGGGTCCCCACCAATTAATCATGGCAAGTTTTGTTTCCTTGGGGCATGGGGCTGCCGCATGAATGGCAACCTCAAGTGACGAGACGTCGTATTTGTTGCGTACTGCTTCGTCGAGTTTCAGCATGCGAATGAACATGGTGGGCACTACCTGAGTATGTGTGCACTTATATTTCTCGGTGAACTTGAGGTACGACTCTGCGTCGAAATGCTCCATCACCACCGTGGTTCCGCCGATGGCGTGCACTGAGATATTGAATCGCAACGGGGCTGCGTGATACAGCGGTGCCGGGGACAGATAGACCATCCCTTCGCGGAACTGGTACAGCCCAACGGTGAGTGTGGTGGCGAGGCCAGCCGATGTGCCCAGTGGTGTGCCGGGGAATACTCGTGCAATTCCCTTTGGCATGCCGGTGGTGCCACTCGAGTACAGCATGTCCGTTCCGTCGATCATGTTCTCAAGCGGCGTAGATGACGCGGCATCCACCACCGATTCGAATGAGTCGTATCCATCCACGGTTCCGCCAATCATGAGGCGCAATGTGGCGTTCGGAATGTCGCCAGCAACCTCTAGTGCTTGTTCAGCCTTGTACTTCGAGGTGATGAAGCCCTTTGCGGCGCAGTCATTGATGATGTACGTGAGTTCGTCACGAGTGAGACGGCTGGAACATGCCGTGTACACCAAGCCGGCGTAGTGGCAACCCCAAATCACTTCGAGGTAGCGAGGGTGATTTTCCATGCACAACGCAATGTGGTCCCCGGGTTGCAGTCCAGCGCCACGTAAAACATTGCTGAGCTTGATGGCTCGTTCGTGCAACTGGGCGTATGTGGTGACTTCTCCGGTCTCTGCCTGAATGATGGCAGGGCGGTCCGGGTGGGTGGCTGCATGAATACCTGGATACATGGTGTCCAAACTAGTGAATGACCGTGGTCACAGACGCTTTGGAGGCTCTGCGGTTCGCTTCACTGCGAGGTCGCCTCGTAATGTTGGGCAACTACTGCATTCTCGGGGGAAATCATGAGTGAAATCAGTGAAGCACAAGTTCTCAAGATGGCACAGGAACTCATCGCGGAGTTTCCACCATCCACCACTTCTGTTGTGGATTTTTTGGGTGCGCAATTCGACAAGGGACTTGCTTGGGTGCATTTCCCAGTGGGCCACGGAGGACTTGGGATTTCACCGAAATTTCAAAAGATCGTCAATGAATGCATCTACGCCGCTGGTGCTCCGAATCCCATGTTCCGCAATCCCATTGGTCACGGCATGTGCGGTCCCACCGTGGTGGAGTGGGGAAGTGAGGAACAGAAGAAGCGCTATTTGCGTCCTCTGTTCACTGGCGAAGAAGTGTGGTGTCAGTTGTTCTCCGAGCCTGGTTCGGGTTCTGACTTTGCAGGATTATCTGCAAAGGGCGTGAAGGACGGCGATGAATGGATCGCTAACGGCCAGAAAGTGTGGACAACATTGGCACACCTTTCACGCTGGGGTCTCCTTGTGGTGCGTACGGATGCAGAGGCCGTGAAGCACGCAGGGCTGACAGCATTCGTCGTCGACATGCAGGCTCCCGGCGTTGAGGTTCGTCCTCTTCGTCAAATGACTGGAGAAGCTGAATTCAACGAGGTGTATTTCACTGACGTTCGTATCCCGCAGGCCGAAATGTTGGGCAAGCCTGGTGATGGTTGGCGCGTGAGCCTCACCACACTCATGAACGAGCGAGTGTCCATCGGTGGTGCGATTCCCCAGCGTGGCTCAGGTTCCATCGGACATGCAGTGAAGGTGTGGAATGAACTTCCTGCCGACCAAAAGGACGCCTCAACTCGTGATGAACTCATGAAGTTGTGGAGCCGCGCCGAAGTGCACCGTCTCACCAATATTCGTGCCAACGCATCACGCCGCATGGGTGCACCTGGTCCCGAGGGATCCATCGGAAAGATGGAAAGCGCCAATCTCAACAAGGATGTCTATTCATTCGTGATGAATCTCATGGGTGCCGAAGCAATGTTGTACGGGTCGTACGAAATGGTTCGTCCGGAAAGCGCAATGAGTTTCGAGAACCTGCAAAAGGCTTTCTTGCGTTCGCGAGCAAACTCCATCGAAGGTGGTACCACTGAAGTGATGAAGAACATTCTGGGTGAGCGCATTCTTGGTCTGCCAGGCGATGTTCGCGTGGACCGCGACGTGGCATGGAGCAAGGTTCCTCGCAACTAAATCCCGCTGCGTTGCGGGAAGACAATCAAGCGGCGTGTGCCAACAAAACTCCACCGTACGCGGCTGCAAGTGAGCACAACAGTCCAAGTGCACCACCTAATCCCTTTGCCAGTTTGGATGTTCCGACCGAATGGATGATGGTGGCGATGGCTGCTCCGCCCACGAGTAGCAATTTGATCATCAACGTCACCATGTATTCGGTGTCCTTGTCGGCAACATGTGTGGTGCCGAGTCCCCATGCACCGGTGAAAACGATGACGACGAATGCAGGCCATGCAATGCGAGCGAATGCGCGAGCAACGGTGGTGAGCGCATCGGGTGCAACTTCACGCAATCGTGGCACGATGCCGGCAAGAACGATTTGGCCACCCAACCAAATGGCCACTGCCAAGAGATGAAGAAAGACGCGAATGGAGTTGGCGGTGGGTGAAATCATGGTTCAGAGAGTGCCTCAAGAACGGTGCTAGCTGCAAGTGCGCGGTCGTCCATGCCCGGTGTGGAGAGAACGGAGGCGCCCGCCATGGTGGTGATGGCAGTATCGATACTTGATTGCATTTCTCGAATGTTGCGTGGTGGCGGAAAGTACTCGTCTTCATCGGTGACGAACACTTCTTCCACGCCTTGCGAAGGTGCCAAGTGGTCCAAGACGCCTTGCACCAATTCTTCTGGTGCTGACGCTCCGGCCGTTACTCCCACTATGCCTTGCATGTTGTGGGGAAGTTCCTCGGCTGAATTCACTCGATACACGGATGGACATCCGGCCTCAATGGCGAGTCGCTCTAGGGCGCGAGTGTTAGAGCTATTTGCTGATCCGATGATCACAAAGGCGTCAACTTGCGGCGCAATCGACATCAGTGCGGTCTGGCGGTTGGTGGTGGCAAAACATAGATCGCTTCGACCTGGAGTCCAGATGTCAGGGAACCTGTTGCGTACGTGCACGGCAACTTCATTCCACTCTCGGTGCGACAAGGTGGTTTGTGCGAGGAGGGCCACGGGAACATCGAACTGCGGTAGTGCTTCCACTTCTGCCAACGATTCAACTCGTGAGATCGAATCTGGTGCAACGGCCATGGTTCCCACGGCCTCTTCGTGTCCGTCGTGGCCCACATAAATGATGTGGTAACCCTTGCCGGCACGGGTCTTGACTTCATGATGCACCTTTGTCACCAGTGGGCACACTGCATCAACGACATAACTGCCACGTTCGCGCGCGGCCGTTACAACTTCGGGTGCCGAACCGTGTGCCGAGAGCATGATGGGTGAACCAACAGGCACTTCGTCGATGGAGTCGACGAACACAACGCCTTGGGCGATGAATCGGTCGACCACAATCTTGTTGTGAACGATTTCGTGGTAGCAGTACACGGGTTCATCGAAGGTGCGTACCATCCATGCAAGAGCCTTGATGGCCATTTCCACACCAGCGCAGAACCCGCGTGGGGATGCAAGAAGAACCTTTTCAACGGCCATATCGATGCTCTCAGACTACAGAGACTGCACAGCAGTAGCCTGTGAACGGTGAAAACGGCTACCGAAAACCTTCCTGAAGTTGCTGCCGTTGAACCGTTGTCTGCGGGTGCGCGAATGGGTCTTCTTCCTGGTGACCGGATCGTCAGTGTGAATGGGGTGGAGCCACGCGACATTCTGGAATGGCAGCGTTTGGTTGACAATTCGGAAATTGATCTGCACATTGTTCGGGGGCGGGAAACGCTTGACCTGGAGATTGTGAGAGCCGTGGGGGAACCCTTTGGCGTGTCTATCAATAGTGCAGTTTTCGATCGTATTCACACGTGCGACAACCATTGTGAATTCTGTTTCATCTACCAATTGCCCAAGGGGATGCGCCGAAGTTTGTACCTGAAGGATGATGACTATCGACTCAGTTTTTTGTTCGGCAACTTCACCACACTCACGCGCTTCACGGAAGCAGATCTGGAGCGCGTGATAGATGAACGGTTGTCTCCGTTGTATGTCAGTATCCACGCCACGGACCCTCATGTGCGTTCGGAGATGTTGCGCAACACCCGTGGAGGTTTCAGTTTGCGGTGGATGAAAGTTCTTCTTGAGAACGACATCAATATTCGTGCGCAGATTGTGTTGTGTCCCGGAGTCAACGATGGGGAAATCCTCGATGCCACTCTCGGAAGTCTGTTGGAGGAGTGCCCACAACTTGAGTCAATTGCCATCGTTCCGCTGGGGCTGTCTCGCTTCAATACGGAATCACGCATGCGTGTGCACACCAAAGAAGAGGCTGTGCAGGTCATTGCCACAGTTTCTGAATGGCAACATCGCTACGCGAATCTCCTCGGTCGTCAGACCATCCATCTGGCCGACGAGTTCTACTTGGTGGCGGGTGTCGAAGTTCCACCTGCTGCGCATTATGGCGAATACCCGATGTTGGAAGACGGCGTCGGTCTCGTTCGATCGTTCATCGATGCGTTCGCCGGAACCGGGCCCGATCTTTCTGGCCGCCACGATGGTTTCTTTTCGTCAGTCGATTCATCGTCACCCACTGATTACGTACGAATTGCAAATCCTGCTGTTGAGACATCACTTCGGTCGGTAGCCACTCCTGTCGCAATTCGTGGTGCGCGTCACAGGTCACATGACTCAATCGCGGTGGTCACTGGTTCCTACGGGGCGGTTTTCATCCGTTCATTGCTGGAAAACCACGGATATTCCAATATTCAGGTGTTGGAGGTGGTGAATTCACATTTCGGCGGCAACACTGCTGTGGCTGGTTTGATGACAGGCGGCGATCTTCGTGCGGCCATGGCGCAATCTCCGGCCAACACGCTGTTCTTGTTGCCCAATGTGTGTCTCAACAATGGCGTCTTTCTTGATGGGGTGACTCTCGAGGAACTGGCAACAGAATTTGATGTAGAGGTCATCGCTACCAGCGGTGCGGCTTTGCGGAAGCGGCTCACAGCCGAAACAGAAAGATCAGCGCATGTCTGACGAAGAACTTGAAATCGAATACCCCACGGTGGTGATAGTCGGGCGCCCCAATGTGGGCAAGAGCACATGGTTCAACCGCGTCATTGGAGAACGTGCTGCCATTGTGGAGGATCGTCCTGGTGTCACTCGCGACCGCCATCGCCGTCTGGCCAACTGGCTCGGCATTGATTTTTGGATTGTTGACACTGGTGGTTGGATGCCAAGTGGCACGGAACTCGACGACAAAGTAAGTCGGCAAGTGGAAGAAGCCGTACGTGAAGCAAATCTTGTTCTCTTCATGGTGGACGCTTCTGTGGGAGTCACCGACGAGGACGAAATGATTGCGGCGTGGCTACGGCGCACCAAGGTGCCCGTGTTGCTTGTTGCCAACAAGTCGGACAACGACCGCAGAGAGCAAGAGCGTTGGCAGTTCATGTCATTGGGCCTCGGCGAACCACAGTCGGTGTCGGCGTTGCATGGTCGACGCTCAGGAGACTTCCTCGATGAAGTAATTGCTCGCATCCCCCATGTGGAGGCGCCCACTTTCGAACCTCTGGCGGCCAAGCCAGAAGGCGTGCCGCGTGTTGCGCTTGTCGGGCGACCAAACGTGGGCAAAAGCACCTTGTTCAACCGTTTGGTGGGAGTAGAACGTTCCATCGTTCACGACATGCCAGGCACCACGCGCGACGCCATTGACACGTTGGTGGAGACACCTGAAGGTCCCTTGGTGTTCGTGGACACCGCAGGAATGCGCAAGCGCAGCAAGATTGATGATTCCGCAGAGTATTTCTCCCTGGTACGTGCTCTCAAGGCAATCGACGAGGCCGACGTTGCAATGCTCATCATTGATGCAACCGTTGGAATCACCAGCCAGGACCAGCGTCTTGCAGAACGTGTTGACGTTGCGGGTTGCCCCATTTTGATTGTCCTCAACAAGTGGGAGCTTTTGGAGTCCGAAGAGCGACGTGCAGTAGAAGCTGAATTGTCGCGCATGTTGTACTTCATCGACGATGCACCGGTTCTCAAAGTGTCGGCTCTCACCGGAATGGGCGTTCACAAGTTGCGTCCCGTTCTGCAAGATGCCATCGACCAGTATCACCGACGAATTCCAACGCGTGACGTGAACAAGGTGATCGCAGCCGCACAGCAAAAGCAGCCGGCAGCCCATGGTGCGCGAGTCATGTTTGCCGTACAAGGCGCCATCGACCCTCCAACGTTCACGTTGTTCGTGAACCGTGATCTGCCACAGCCGTACGTGCGCTATCTCGAGCGGTCTATTCGTGAAGCATTCGACTTCGGATCCACGCCATTGAAACTGCGTATTCGTCGTAAAGGTGACTGATAGTGCCTTGGTGTGAACCGTGTGCGAAGTACTTCGCCCCATCTACTCTCACCACCGAAGGCAAGTGCCCACAATGTGGTGAACGCATCGAAGTGGTGTCCATCAATGGCGCCATTACGCCCGACACTCTCGACCTGAAAAAGTTGGCTGGCGTCGATGGTGAAAAAGTGCCCTGGCACTTCAAATTGTTGGTGGGTCTGCTCTGTGTGTACCTGGGCTGGAGAATCGTTCAGCTATTCGTTTAACGAACTCGGTACCGCAAACGGTAGAGTTGATTCTCATTACGGGCTGTAGCGCAGCTTGGTTAGCGCGCTTGTCTGGGGGACAAGAGGTCGTGGGTTCAAATCCCGCCAGCCCGACCATATGTGCGGACGTTTCGTTGGCAATTTCAACACCGATGACCTTCTCGCTGAGTTCGAGGAAGCTGCAGTTTCGGCTGGATTGAAAATTCAGATGCCAGGCGAACACATGCAGCTGGCGCACAATTTCAACACCGCACCCACGCAAGCCATTCCCGTGTTGCGTGTGGAAGATGACATGCTCACGGTGGACGCAATGTTCTGGGGTTTGTTGCCCATTTGGTCCAAGGATCCGAGCGCGGCATCGAAGATGATCAACGCTCGTTCGGAGACCATCACCGAGAAGCCTTCGTTTCGAAATTTGGTTCCCAATCATCGATGCATCATTCCGATGAGTGGCTTCTACGAATGGGACCGCAGCAATCCGAAAGCGAAAGTGCCGTACTACGTGACGCGCGAAGATGGGCATTTGATGCTGGGCGCTGGATTGTGGACTCGATCGCCGTTGCTAGATAACAATCCCACATGTGCCCTGATCACACGAGAAAGCATCGACGACCTCTCTCATATCCATAATCGCAGTCCAGTGGAGTTCACTGCATCTGACGCTGTTGAGTGGATGATTGCAACTCCGCCGCCGTTAGAGATGATGTGGTCACCCGATCAACCAAAATTTGCAACCACCAGAGTGGCAACCTTGGTGAATTCGGTGCGAAACAACGGACCTGAACTAATTCGGCCGTATCAACCAGAGCCGGAGCCGGAAAGCGAACCCGACACGCTGTTCTAAAGGGCGGCGATGATTTTTTCTGCGTTTGCTTCCAGACGTTCGCGCTCCACACTTTGTGCGGCATTGGCGAAGTTGAGCTCATGCATGGTCTGTGTGGGTACCAAATGGATATGGCAATGGTTCACCTCATATCCGGCAATCAACAGACCCACACGTTCACAAGGAAAGGCTTTGTGGAGCGCACGCGACAGCCTGTGCGACACGGTGAACATGTGTTGTGACAGTTCAGGCGACATGTCTATCCAGTGGTCAACTTCTTGAACAGGAACCACCAGCACGTGCCCGTCTGCCAATGGATTGATCGACATGAACGCAACGCAGAGGTCATCGCGATAGACGAACGTGCCCGGAATGTTGCCATTGATGATGTGCGTGAAGATGGTGGTCATCCTGCGTAGCCTCCGCTTACTGGGTACACATCTCCCGTGCAGTATTCCGACTCGGGTCCAGCCAGGAATCTGATCATTTCTGCGAGTTCTTCCGCCATACCCATACGTCCTTTGCCGATGCGCATCACAATGCCCGCCTTCATTTGCTCACTGAAAGGAGTGAGAAGGGGAGTGTCAATCCATCCGGGACAGACCGCATTCACATTGATGCCATGAGGGGCGACGTCGCCCGCTACTGCTTTGGTGAGAGAGATGATGCCGGTCTTTGCCACTGAATAATGAGGCGCTCCGGCGGAGGGATACAAACCCAGCACAGACGAGATATTGATGATCCGTCCACTTCGCTGTGGAGTCATGTGTCGAAGTGCAGCACGACAACCGTAGAACGTGCCGTACAGGTGCACTTGAATCATGCGGTCCCATTCCTCGTCGGACAGGTCGACGGTGTAGTTCATAGGTTCGAGTGCGGCGATGTCTCCCGTCATTCGTTTGGCCATGTTGTTCATGGTGCGTTCCATTTTGCTGCTGGTGTTCGGAGGCGCAATGCCGGCGTTGTTCACCATGATGTCGAGGCGTCCGAGTTTCTGCACGGCGTCATCAACTGCGTCGTTGAAGGCGTTGGAATTTGTGACATCGAATGCGTAAGCGAGACCGCCGACCTCATCTGCAACTTTTTGTGCAGCATCCAGCGAGAGGTCATTGACAACGACGATTGCCCCGTCGGCAGCAAGACGACGTGCCGCGGCTGCTCCTAGTCCTGATGCACCGCCGGTAATGAATGCCACTTTGTCCTGAAGTTCTTGAGCCATGTCGGCAGGTTAGGTCGTCACACACAGGGGGAAGAGGCTCGGAGTATCGTGGCTCCATGCGTTGGCGATCGATTCTCACTTGGCCGAACGTCATTACCCTCGTTCGCTTGGCCATGTTGCCCACGTATGTGTCGCTGATGGCCGCTGACAGAGTGGTGGCCGCAAGTTGGTATTTCGGGCTCTTGGCCGCCACAGACTGGGTGGATGGGTACGTGGCGAGACGCTTCAACCAAGTCAGTGAATTCGGCAAAGTCATCGATCCTGTGGCAGACCGGACGGTGTTCTTCGTGGGGATTGGCGCCGCCATGTACTACGGCTTCTTCCCAGCATGGACTGGCATCCTCATCTTGGTGCGCGAGGTATCCATTGCAATCCTCATGGTGGGTGCCACCGCATTGGGCATGGAGCGCTTCCCGGTCACTGCCATGGGCAAGAAGGCCACATTCGGATTGTTGTGTGCCGTGCCCTGGATCACTCTGGGTACTGCCGGTGGTTGGTGGCGCATCTTTTCAGTGATGGGTTGGACCGCCATCGTGCCCGCATTGGGATATTCGTACCTGTCGTTCTTCCAGTATTTGCCCACCGTGCGGGCTCACATGTCATCGGGTCGTGGTTCGTAGCGAGTACCGTTGAAGGCGTGAACATCCCTTCCCATTTACGTTATTCAAAGGACCACGAGTGGGTTCTGGTCACTGGCACAACGGCTCGTGTAGGCATCACCGATTACGCACAGGATGCGTTGGGTGACATCGTGTTTATTCAGCTGCCCGAAGTCGGATCCACCGTCAGCCTTCATGATGGCCTGGGTGAAATCGAGTCCACAAAGAGTGTCAATGATGTGTATGCGCCAGTGAGCGGTGTCGTGGAATCAGTGAACACTGCTTTGTCCGATACGCCGGAGCTACTGAACACCGACCCATACGAAGCAGGTTGGATTTGTGAGATTGCGAATGCCGTCATCGACGACAGCGCGCTCATGAGTGCCGACGAGTACTCCGCTCTTATCGGGGCATAGTTCTTTTCACATGGCGTACGTCTTCTGCAATCGCTGCGGTCACCGAAATCCGCCTGTCTCTGCATTTTGCTCTGCGTGCGGAACAGTGCTTGACCTTAAGGAAGACCACACCGTCACGCTCGCAAAGGTGGATCCTTTGCAAGATGCGCCAGGCTCACAGGACAACGTCGTGGTCGACCTCGGAGGCATTGCCTCGGGTACGGCCATTCTTGTGGTGCGTGGTGGCGAAGAAGAAGGGGAATACTTCGTTCTGAATGCTCCCGTAGTGTCCATCGGACGGCATGCCGATTCCGGCATTGTCTTGGATGACATCACTGTTTCCCGTAGACACAGCGAGATACACCACTCGGACAATCGCTACGTCGTGCGAGATGCTGGTTCATTGAACGGGACATACGTGAACAATCGCCGCATCGACGTGGTGGAACTCATGCAAGGTGATGAGTTGCAGATTGGCAAGTTTCATTTGGTGTTTCTGGAGAGCGCAGAGGATCTGAAGTGAGCGATCGCGATTACTTGTCGATTGGTGAGGTGCTCGCTCAATTATTGGAAGAGTTTCCCGATGTCACCATTTCCAAGATTCGTTTCCTTGAGTCACAGGGTCTCATTGAGCCTGAACGAACTCCTTCTGGATATCGCAAATTCACCGATGGGGAAGTGGAACGTCTTCGATTCATTTTGCGCGAGCAACGCACGAACTACCTGCCATTGCGCATCATCAAGGACAAATTGGATGACGACACTCAAGACATCAGCCGCGAAATACCTGTGGGCACTGATATCCCTACGTCAGGCCACCCAGCAGCGCGCGCCGCAGTGCCCCGACCTTCAGAGAACGTTGTGACGTTGCCGCCCGTTGAGCCAGAACCTGAACCAGCTGTTGCCAGTGTTGCCCCAGTTGTGTCGCTTGATCAGGATCCAATGATTCCTATGTCTGTGATTCGTGAACAGCGCAAGATGGCCCTACGTCATGCCGACAAAACAGAATCGATTCCTCGGGATCAGTTGCTGCAACAAGTGCACATCGATCCTGGCTTCCTGAAGGAGTTGGAGAGTGCCTCCTTGGTGAGTGGCCATGATGTCGGTGACACCACCTTCTTCGATCCGCACTCTGCTGCCGTCGCGCAAGCGGCCGCGCGCTTTCAAGAATTGGGTGTTGATGTGCGTCACCTTCGTGCGTGGAAAACGTCAGCAGACCGCGAGTTGAGCTTGTTCGAACAGCGAATTTTGCCGTTGTTGCGTCAACGTAATCCGGCGGCACGCGAGGAAGCCCTCAACATGTTGGCGGAGTTCATCGAGCTTGGCAGCGAGTTGCGCACTGCTCTCATTCTGCGCGACGTTGCTCGACTCACGGAACCGAAATAGTCATGCGTTCGTTGTCGGTGCGGGGCGTAAGGCTCGACAGGATTTCGAACAACCCTGTTCTCACATTGCGTGAAGAAGAAGCTCCGCGTCGACAGTTTGAAATTTTTATTGGTGCGCCCGAGGCCGCGGCCATTAAGACGGCCCTCGACGACGAACAAACTCCACGACCGCTCACACACTCGTTGTTCGTTCTGGCACTTGAGAAGATGCACGTGTCGGTGGTACGGGTGGTGCTCACGCATGTTGCGAACGGCACCTACTTTGCCGAGTTGGTTCTGATGAACGAGGCGGGGGAGGAAGTGCAGGTGTCGTCCCGGCCTTCAGATGCAGTGGCGATAGCACTGCGTGCGTCCTGTCCCATTTACGCCACTAACGACCTTCTCGACCTCGTGGGAGAGGTGCTGGAGCAGGAAGAGGCCACTCCGGAGAGCGAAATACTCGATGAATTCAAGGAATTCATCGAAAATATCTCTCCAGAAGATTTTGATCTCTGACCCCTTGACGGTTGCGGATAACTGCCCCTAGCGTCTTACACCCGCGTAGTTACCGCTCTGTAAGAGCGGCGCGCCAACCAAGGGACGTTCACCATGAAGTATCAGACATACAGCGGCACCGATGCTGCCGAGATCGTAGGAATCACATACCGACGACTGGACTACTGGGCTCGCACCGATTTGGTTCGTCCCTCGGGCACCGATGCAAGTGGAAGCGGAAGCCGCCGCCGCTACACCTATCGCGATCTTCTTGAGTTGAAGGTCATCAAGAAGTTGTTGGATGCAGGCATTCGTCTGGAGAGCATTCGTGATGTCTTTGCTTATATGCGCGAGCACGTGGACACAGATATTTCGGCAGCACACTTGGTGATTGACGGTTCCAGTGTCGTGTTGTGTGATGGCAACGAACTCATCGACGTGCTTCGTCACGGTCAAGGTGTCCTCAACATTCTTCCAATGTCGGGTGTGCGCGACGAAGTGGATCGTCAGATCATCACATTGCGTCCAGCCGTTGAAGGTGACGACATCACCACCGTTGCAGTGTGATCATGCGATATTCACCCCTCGACGCAGTGCATCGTGAACTCGGAGCCAAAATGGTTCCCTTTGGCGGATGGGATATGCCGCTTGCCTATGCAACCGGAACTCTTGCTGAACACAATGCATGTCGCACTGATGCTGCAATGTTCGACGTTTCGCATCTCGGTACGGTGCGTGTAGAAGGACCAGATGCACTCGCCACCTTGCAGTCCGTTCTTACGAATGATCTCACGAAGGTAGCTCCCGGTCGGGCCCAATACACGCACTTGCTCGACGAAGTGGATGCATCTGTGTTGGACGACATCATCGTGTGGTGGGTTGATGAAAATGTCTTTGATGTGATGCCCAATGCCTCGAACACGGATCGTGTTGTTGCAGCAATCGGCGGAGTGGACACCACGGCAACTCGCGCAGTGATTGCCGTGCAAGGACCTCAGGCTCGAGCCAAGGTGGCACTTGTGTCCCAGCAGGCAGCTGACGTTCCGCGTTTTCATGTGCAAAAGGTGAACGTTTGCGGACATGATTGCGTCGTGGCCGGTACCGGGTACACGGGTGAAGATGGTGTTGAAATTGCCGTGCCCGCAGCGGGTGCCCACGATGTGTGGAAAGCCCTTGTGGATGCCGGTGTCACGCCAGCAGGCTTGGGTGCGCGAGACACATTGCGCTTGGAGGCGGCATTGCCGTTGCACGGTCACGAACTTGGTGCAGGCATCACGCCATTGCAGGCAAACCTCAATTGGGTCATCGCATGGGGCAAGGAAAACTTCCGCGGAAAGGCCGCTCTTGAAGCAGAAAAGTCTGCGGGCGTGGCACGCAAGTTGGCTGGCATTCACATCGACGGACGTCGCCCCGCGCGCGATGGCACTCGCGTGTTGAACGCCGATGGTGCAGACATCGGTTTTGTATCAAGCGGCAACTTTTCACCAACTCTTGGTCACTGTGTGGCGTTGGCCTTTGTTGCGCCAGATGTTCAGGTAGGCGATGCGGTGTCACTGGATGTGCGCGGCACCATGATTCCCGGAACTATTTGCCCGACTCCGTTTGTGGCGAAGAAGAAGTAGTAGGCGTCGAACCTGTTGCTGGTTTGTTGGGTTTGAATCCGAACAAACCGCCGGCATTTTCAGCAAGTGTGGTGAGTGGTCCGAGACGTTTCGACAAGTCTCCCAACTGAATGGCCACATCGCCAAGTGATGCCAACGTGTTCATGGCCATGCCCATTTGCGGCATGATGCGCCTCAGTGGTTCCTCCACTTCATCGAGCAATGAGTTCACGCGCGTGGTGGTGCGATTCAGGTTGTCCACGGTTGATGCAAGGTTCTCCAGGATGGTGATCATTGCTTCGCTGGTGCGACGTGTGGAATCAATCGCTTTGCCAGCGAGTTCGATGGGGTCAACAAGTGCCAGGAGCCCCAGCAATTGCTCCAACGGATTGGATGACCCCGAGGCGCCAGCTTCTGTGTCGTCGTGGTGTGGTGGTTGCGTTTCGCTCACGCACTCACGGTAGCCGTCTCAAGCGAGATGGCGTACTGCTCGATGGGGCCACAGGTGCACACAAGATTGCGGTCGCCGTAAGCGGCATCAATACGTGAAACAGGCGGGTAATAGCCACGCGTGCGAAGAGTGGCAACGGGATACAGAGCCTGTTCGCGAGAGTAGGCACGGTTCCAATCACCTGCAATGTCTTCGATGGTGTGCGGGGCGTGATGCAAAACTGAGTCTTCTGCTGACACTTTGCCTGCTGACACCTCGTCAAGTTCTTTTCGAATACTGATCATTGCTTCGCAGAATCGGTTCACTTCAGACAATGGTTCACTCTCTGTTGGCTCCACCATCAGGGTGTTGGCCACGGGGAAACTCATGGTGGGGGCATGGAATCCGTAATCCATGAGACGCTTCGCGATGTCGTCGATGGTGATGCCTGACGTCTTCGTGACGGCAGCTACGTTGAGGATGCATTCGTGGGCCACCGTGTTGTTGGCGCCCTTGTATAGAACCGGGAATGATGCGTCCAAACGTGCTGCGATGTAGTTGGCCGACAAGATCGCATCTGCTGTTGCTTGCAACAGGCCCTCTGCGCCCATCATTGAGATGTACACCCAGGGAATGGCAAGGATGCCAGCAGAACCGAACATTGCCGAGGAAACAGGTCCCACGGCTGAGTGTGCTTGCAGGGGATTGCCAGGAAGGAAAGGGGAGAGATGTGAGCGAACGGCCACCGGACCCACTCCTGGTCCACCGCCACCGTGTGGAATACAGAAAGTCTTGTGCAGGTTGAGGTGGCTCACGTCTGCACCGAACTTGCCAGGTTGAGCAGTTCCCACCAATGCATTGAGGTTGGCTCCGTCTACATAGACCTGACCACCGTTGTCGTGCACGATGGCGCAGATTTCACCGATTGCCTCTTCAAATACGCCATGTGTTGACGGGTAGGTCACCATGATGGCCGCAAGATTGTTTGCGGCCTGAGTTGCCTTGTTGCGCAAGTCGTCCACATCGACGTTGCCATTGTCGTCGCATGCAACCACCACTACCTTCATGCCCGCCATCACCGCACTGGCGGCGTTGGTGCCATGGGCGCTGGATGGAATGAGGCAGATATCGCGTTGATGGTCGCCGCGTGATTGGTGATATGCGCGAATGGCCATGAGTCCGGCGAATTCGCCCTGACTGCCGGCATTCGGTTGCAAACTCACTGCGTCATACCCGGTGATGGCCACCAACATTTGTTCCAGTTCGGAAATAACCGTTCGAATCCCGAGTGATTCATCCTCGGGTACGAAGGGGTGCAGTGAAGAGAACTCGGGCCAGGTCACTGGTTCCATTTCAGTGGTGGAGTTCAACTTCATGGTGCACGAACCAAGTGGGATCATGGTGCGATCAAGTGCAAGGTCTTTGTCTGCAAGAGCGCGCAGATAACGCAACATGCCATGTTCGGTGTGGTGAGTGTTGAAGATCGACTGCGTCATGTACTCGTCCGTGCGGCGAGATTCACTACCAATGCACGACACACCTTCAACTGTCACGAGTTCTGCACCCAGTGCACCAAGAAGGGTCGACAAAATGTCCACCGTTGTGGTTTCGTCCACGCTGAAAGATGCAACCGTGGGGGAGACAAGTCGAATATTGATGCCTGCAGCCTTTGCCTTGCCAACGAGGTCAGAGGCTTTGTCGGTTGCGATTGCGACGGTGTCGAAGAACGTGTCGTTCAACACTGTGAGACCTGCACTGCGCAACGAAGCGGCTGCAGCAGTGGCGAGTGAATTGATGCGAGACGCAATGCGTTGCATGCCTTCTGGACCGTGCCAGACGCCGTACATGCCCGCCATATTGGCCAACAACACCTGTGAAGTGCAGATATTGGACGTTGCCTTTTCGCGGCGTATGTGTTGTTCGCGCGTCTGCAATGTGAGGCGCAAAGCGGGGCGTCCTGCGGTGTCGGTGCTCACACCCACCAAGCGGCCAGGCAAGGTACGAGCATGCGACTCCATGGTGGCCATGAAAGCAGCATGGGGACCGCCAAAGCCCATGGGCACACCGAGTCGTTGTGAGGAGCCCACCGCTATGTCGAATCCCAATTGTCCGGGAGGAACAATGAGTGTGCAGGCAAGTGGATCGGTGATTGCGATCGCCACGGCCTTGTTCGCATGTGTTGCGTCAACAACGGAACGCACAAATGTTGGTGTGGGGAGTGCACCGTCGCTTCCGGGATAAGACATCACAACGGCGAAGTACTTCGATGCGTCGTACGACACGAGGTCTACCAGGTCGATATCGATACCAATGGGCTCAAGCCGTGTGCGCAATACCGCGAGTGTCTGTGGATGCGTGTTGATGTCCACACACACGATGTCAGATTGTGATTTGGAAATGCGATGTGCCATGGTGACGGCCTCGGCAACCGCGGTGCCTTCGTCGAGCAACGATGCGTTCGCCAAGGGCAAACCGGTGAGTTCAGTGACCATTGTTTGGAAGTTCAACAAGGCTTCCAGGCGGCCCTGACTGATTTCTGGTTGATAGGGCGTGTACGCCGTGTACCACGCTGGGTTTTCCAGCACGTTGCGCTTCACCACCGGTGGTGTGATGGTGCCGTAGTAGCCCTGACCGATCATTGAAGTGCGATGTGCATCGTTGGCGAACTTGCTCTTCAGAACATTGAGAACTTCGTTTTCAGCTAGTGGAGCACCAAGTGTCATTTGTTCACGCAAGCGAATGGTGCCAGGCACGGTTGCATCCAGAAGTTCCTCGGTGGACGACATGCCGATGACGCGCAACATTTCGGCACGATCCGCATCACTGAGTCCGAGATGTCGAGTGGCAAAGTGTTCTGCTGGGAATGCAGGGGCAGTGAGTGATCGGGGTGACGCGGTCATGAAGACTCCGGACTGTCGTTACCCCCGCTGTCTGTTGTACCTGAGAGCTTCACCACCGAAGTGGCTTTCCCCGTCGGCGGAGGGCAAGCCCTCTCTTTCCAGCGTTCCTGTGTCTGCCTGGTCCCTTTGCCTGAGAGATTCCGGGGTGGTTGCTCCTTCGGCGACACCGTGTTTCCACGGCATGCTCTCCCAAGCAGACGCCAATGACAGTAGTTGCTGATTGGTAGTGAAGAGGCATTTATGGGCGTGACTTTTCGCCCAATGAACGGCTATTCCGTGGTGCCGTAGGCACCCGCTGAACCTGTGGCATTGCCCAGGGACTCCACGCACTCATCAAGGTCTCGCAAGAACTCTTCAATTCGTGGGGCATGGCTGGCATTGACGGTGAGGTGAATGCTGGGTGGTGGACCCTGTTTGTCCAAGTACCAACCCTTGGAGATGAGAGCGTCGGCCAAGGCGAAAACGTCATGACGCTTTTCATCACTGGTGCCAAAGGAGAGGAGTGTGGTGTCGGGGAATGCACGTAACGCCAATGCTGGATGCGCATCGATATGGCGGGCAATTGTGAGTGCCGATTCGCGAGCACTTGCAGTTGCTTCTGCGTATCCGTTTTCACCCAAGTGATGCATCACCGCCCACGCAGAAGCAATGGGTCCGCCAGATTTGGTGCCAAGAATGCCCGATGATCCGTACATGCCGCCCAGCCAGTTATCAGTGAGGAATGTCTGGTCGTTGCGAAGAGTCTTATTGCGATGTAGAAGCACGCCGGCACCTTTCGAGGTGTATCCGTACTTGTGCAAGTCAACAGAAATTGATGTGACGCCTGTACAACGAAAATCCCACGGCTCAATGTGCTCACCGAGCACAGAAAGAAAGGGGAGAGTGACGCCGCCCATGCAGGCATCGACATGGCAATTGATTTTTCGCTGGTCCGCTAGAGCAGCAATGTCAGCAATCGGATCCACCACACCTTGTGGATACGACGGGGCAGAACCAACCAGCAGAATCGTCTCGTCATCAATGGCTGCACGCATCGCTTCTATGTCAGCTCGCCAATCGGCCGTCACCGGAACGCGACGACTCTCGACACCGAAGTAATCGGCGCCCTTTTCCAAAGCGGCGTGAGCAGAGGCGGGGAGCACCATGTTCATGCGAGCCAGATTTCTTCCTTCACGCTCGGCACGCTTTTGTGCGGCACGTACCACCAGCACCAGGCTCTCCGTACCGCCAGAGGTCATGAACCCAGCCGTGGCTTCGTCACCGTGTACCCAACCCGACACGATGTCCACCACGTCTTGTTGCATATGACGTAGGGAAGGGAATGCTGAAGTGTTCAGGGCGTTCTCACCTGAGTATCGGCGGTATGCCTCTTCGGCCAGGCTCAGAACTTCTGGGCTGATGCTGTAGGCGAGTGTGAAACATCG
>JALQYL010000250.1 GCA_023254135.1 Ilumatobacteraceae bacterium
AAATTGCTGTACCTAACCTTAAAACTGGATGCGGAGTCCTGGATTCGAACCAGGGATCTTCGGCTTATGAGACCGATGAGATGACCACTTCTCCAACCCGCAATTAACTCTACTAAAATTTCACAGGATGCAGTTTTTGCTTTTTCCAATAAAAGTTTTTTAATTTGCTGGAAGCATCCTAAAACTTGGTGGAGGATAAGGGAATCGAACCCTTAACTCAGGCTTGCAAAGCCCATGTGTTCCCGTTAGCACCAATCCCCCAATAATCTGTGGTGCCCTCTGTCTGATTCGAACAGACCACCTACGCATTACAAGTGCGTTGCTCTACCAAATGAGCTAAGAGGGCAAATACCATAATAAAATATACTGTTGCCAATTTACTTTATTATGGCTCCGAAGCTTGGGATCGAACCAAGGACCTACTGATTAACAGTCAGTTGCTACTACCGCTGAGCTACTCCGGAACATATTAAAACATCAAATTGTTAAAAGAACTTACTGCATACAACAATTATACTACAACGCTATTTATAATGCAAGCGTTTTGTTTCTCTTACTTTTGAAATAAACTTGCTCACT
>JALQYL010000251.1:0-251 GCA_023254135.1 Ilumatobacteraceae bacterium
GCATTAACCTGTCACAACAAGCAATCACCGCAGCACGTGCTGCTGCTAAAGCTTTATACGGTGCAGACCATGTGGCAGATGCACCACGTGTGTATCAAGGAAAATCTAAGAACGCACAAGAAGCACACGAAGCAATTCGTCCAGCGGGAGACACCTTTAAAACCCCTGGCGAGTTAGCTCCAGAACTTTCACGTGATGAGTTCGCACTTTACGATCTAATTTGGAAGCGCACAGTTGCTTCACAAATGGCA
>JALQYL010000251.1:261-577 GCA_023254135.1 Ilumatobacteraceae bacterium
CTAAAAAGATGCAGATGCGCGTTGACTTTGATGCGCAAACAAATGATGGCAAGAAAACAATCTTCCGTGCAAATGGTTCTGTAATTACCTTCCCTGGTTTCCTTGCTGCCTACGATGACATTGTTACTGAAGATAACAAGGATGAAGAGTCTGCAGATAAGCGTCTACCTGCAATGACAGTTGGCCAAACAGTTAAGGTCGACGAGTACACCTGCGAAGGTCACGAGACAAAGCCTCCCGCCCGTTACACCGAGCCAACACTTGTTAAGAAGTTAGAAGAGCTTGGTATTGGTCGTCCATCAACATTTGCATCAAT
>JALQYL010000252.1 GCA_023254135.1 Ilumatobacteraceae bacterium
AGGGAAGAGTCCGCCTTGCGAGATCTTGTCGTATGGAATGCCGAGAAGTTCTGCTGCTTCCTTTTCGCCATCGTTCATGAGGTGAATGGTGGTCCATGCAGAACCCATGGCGCGCTCACGCAACGCAAGCATGAAGCTCCACACTGCAGGAAGCAATGAGCCCCATGCACCAGCGGTTGCGAATGAAGGCAAGTTGTCGAGACGACCTTCAATGCACGGAATCATGAGAAGAGGTGCCTTCTCGAAGTTGTCGGCAAGGTAACCAGCAGAGTCACGAACAAGATCCATGCGCTCGCCACGTGTGTCGCCGCTGGTGTATTCGCGACCAGGCATGCTGGCGTACAGCGCCCAGTTCTTGCGATAGATGTCGGCAAGTGCCTTCTTCTTGGCTGCGTCTTCAATGATGATCCAGTGCCAGCCCTGGCTGTTTGAGCCGGTGGGTGCCTGCAATGCGATCTCCAGGCATTCCTCAACAATCTCGCGCTCCACGGGCTTGTCGAAATCAAGGCGCTTGCGCACCGAGCGTGTTGTTTTCAGGACTTCATCGGCAGAAAGGTTCAAATGCATGGTGGGCAG
>JALQYL010000253.1 GCA_023254135.1 Ilumatobacteraceae bacterium
CAAAGAAACCATCCTAGAAGTTCGCGACTTGAACTTCTACTACGGTGCATTTCAAGGCCTGAAGCACATCAATCTGAACATCCAGAAGAACACCGTCACGGCGTTCATTGGACCATCAGGTTGTGGCAAGTCCACATTGCTTCGCACGCTCAATCGGATGTACGACTTGTATCCTGGCCAGCGTGCAGAGGGTGAGATCTTGTTTGATGGTCAGAATATTTTGGATCCCAAGCAAGACCTGAACCTGTTGCGTTCACGCATTGGCATGGTGTTCCAAAAGCCTACGCCTTTCCCTATGTCCATCTACGACAACATCGCCTTCGGTGTTCGCTTGTACGAAAAATTGTCGCGCAGTGACATGGACGAGCGCGTCGAATGGGCATTGCAAAAGGCAGCCATCTGGGATGAGGTCAAAAACAAGCTGAACCAAAGCGGTTTGTCACTGTCGGGTGGCCAGCAGCAGCGTTTGTGCATTGCGCGCGGTATTGCTGTGAAGCCCTCCATTTTGTTGCTGGACGAACCCACCTCCGCGTTGGACCCCATTTCAACAGGCAAGGTAGAAGAG
>JALQYL010000254.1 GCA_023254135.1 Ilumatobacteraceae bacterium
CTTATGATGCGACCGAGATCCGAGTTAGCGGTTCTCTAGAAAATCACTACTCGCCAAATGCGAAAGTACTTCTCGATGTGAAACCTGAAAAAGGTGATGGATTTATTGCGCTATCAACAATTCCGACTCCAGACGGTGTTATCCGTTTAGCTTCACCAACAAGCAATGAAGAATTTGCTCGCATTCTCTATATTTCACTACGCGAAGCGGATTACCAATCGCTCAAGCGCGTAGTTGTGCAACAGCCTTCTGGTGACGACATCGCTGTTGCTATTCGAGACCGATTGCTGCGTGCAAGCCGCGGTCGCTGAGGTAGTAGACTTCGCAAGTTATGTAGTTGGGGCCTTTAGCTCAGCCGGTAGAGCAACGGACTTTTAATCCGTGGGTCGTGGGTTCGAGCCCCACAGGGCCCACTTAATCCGTTTTCTCATCTTTCAACATATGTAAATCTGGTCGCGGAATCTTTGGGCGATCGCCTCTCAAAAACCTGCGATACATATAAATCGCAACTCCCGCAAAAAATGGCCATTCAAAGGTGTAAACCCACGCGCGCCAATGCCCC
>JALQYL010000255.1 GCA_023254135.1 Ilumatobacteraceae bacterium
ATCATTGTGCTCGGCATTGGCGATCGCAGATTCGATGACCTTCTTGACGATCAGGGCGCCCTTTTTCGGGGAGTACGCCAGAATGTTCAGCGCCTGGCCAACGGACTTGCCGCGAACGAGGTCAGCCACGAGGCGGCCTTTTTGCGCCGAGAGGCGCACGCCGCGCAGTACAGCACGAGTTTCCATCATCGGCTCCTTACTTCTTGGCTTTCTTGCCGGCAACGTGACCCTTGAACGTCCGGGTCAGCGAGAACTCGCCGAGCTTGTGGCCAACCATGTTTTCGGTCACAAACACGGGAACGTGTTGACGACCGTTATGAACCGCCAGCGTCAGGCCGAGAAACTCGGGCAGCACTGTCGAACGACGAGACCAGGTCTTGATGGGGCGTTTGTCATTGCTGGCAACAGCCGCTTCGACCTTCTTGATGAGGTGCGCGTCTACGAACGGACCTTTTTTCATTGAACGAGTCATGGTCTATTCCTTATTTCTTGTGACGACGCTGCACGATCATGCTGGTCGTACGCTTGTTGCTACGGGTACGGTAACCCTTAGCCGGAG
>JALQYL010000256.1 GCA_023254135.1 Ilumatobacteraceae bacterium
GGTAGATCTAAGAGTCCCGAACCCCGTAAGCGCGAAGCGTCCCCGAGCGCCTCACATCAGGGTCCATGTCAGCAAACAGATGCCAGCTCGGCGCCATGTAGGGCTGGACATCATCCACTTCCACCACAAAGATTTCCGAGAACGGAAAAAGTCCCTGAGTCTTGGACTCGAGCTTGATGCGCATCGCTTCCGCTTCGTCCGACGTCGTCGCCACGACTTTCGCTCGGCCCGACACCCGCACTCCCTTCTGCTCGAAAATGTCAAGCAGAGAGACACACGCAGATGCGTTCGTTCGGATGTTGGCCGAAGTTCGTGGCGAAGCGATGTTTGCGATAACAATGCGGCCGTCAACCAGGTCAAATACTTCCTTAGGACTCACATTGGGTGCACCGGATGAGTCGACCGTCGCAAGCCAGCACAAAACGCTCTTGGACACGTACTCCTCAAGAATGCTCATCTCTTGTTTCTATCCGCGTTTTAGGTCGGTGACGACGCCACCGGCGACTCGCACGATGTCCGCAGGTGCTGCACCGAAGTTGTCGTTCCACGTTCCC
>JALQYL010000257.1 GCA_023254135.1 Ilumatobacteraceae bacterium
GGCCGACCGCGCCTGAAGGAGAAGTGAACATGAAAGAGAACAAGACGCTTCAATACGTGCTGATCGGCGCAGCCTTGCTGGTGCTGCCGCTGGTCCTGCAATTCTTCGGCAACGCCTGGGTGCGCATTGCCGACGTGGCCCTGCTGTATGTGCTGCTGGCTCTGGGCCTGAACATCGTGGTGGGCTACGCCGGCCTGCTCGACCTGGGCTATGTGGCCTTCTTCGCCGTGGGCGCGTACATGTACGGTCTGCTGGCTTCACCGCACTTGCTCGACACCTTCCCGGCACTGGCGGTGTACTTCCCCAACGGCCTGCACATGCCGCTGTGGGTGATCGTGCCGGTCGGGGCAGCAGTTGCAGGCGTGTTTGGCATGCTGCTGGGCGCGCCCACGCTCAAGCTGCGGGGTGACTACCTGGCCATCGTCACTTTGGGCTTTGGTGAAATCATCCGTGTGTTCATGAACAACCTGGACCACCCGGTGAACATCACCAACGGGCCTAAGGGCATCGACATGATCGACCCGATCTCCATCTTCGGCTGGAGCCTGGGCAAA
>JALQYL010000258.1:0-269 GCA_023254135.1 Ilumatobacteraceae bacterium
CATATGGGTAGGTCTCTTGCATGTTGATGGAGATGCCGTCGATGGACGCGATGTTGATCACCTTTGCGAGATGACCGTTTTGCGACCCTGCGCGCAAGAGTGGTGCAAGTTCCTTTGTAAGGAAGAACGGTGTCTTCAAGTTGAGGTCAATTGTTTTATCCCAACCGCTTTCGGGGTAAGTATCGAAATCCTCACCCCAGGCGGCTCCGGCGTTGTTCACCAAAATGTCGAGCGACTTCTCGCGCTTGCCGATTTCGTCACTGAGGGCC
>JALQYL010000258.1:279-541 GCA_023254135.1 Ilumatobacteraceae bacterium
GCCTTGATGCCTTCAAGAGTTGATACGTCTCCCGGAATTGAGATGCATTCGCCGAACTGCGACAGTTCCTTGGCGGCGGCATCACATTGTGCTGCCTTGCGAGCCGAGATGTACACGCGTGAACAGCCGTGCTCGAGCAGGCCTTGAACGATCATGAAGCCAATTCCGCGTGATCCGCCTGTTACAAGCGCGACGCGACCATTGAGAGAAAAGATGTCTTTCATTTACGAAACCTTAGATGCTTTCTGGCGTGGGTTCATAG
>JALQYL010000259.1 GCA_023254135.1 Ilumatobacteraceae bacterium
GAACGCGCGCAGCAGCCCGCCGACCTTCATGCTGGGTCGATGCCCACTTTGCAGGATGATGTCAGATGCGCCGAAGCTGACGGCATGGTTCAGGAAGGCTTCGAGCGCGGGCATGTCGTTCACATGCTCACGGAACTGCGGGATGACCTCCCCCTTCGCGTGGTGATGAGCGGCAACGTTCATCAGTTCCGCCTGCGGAACTCGGAGGCCACCACGATTTCGATAGTCGTCTCACCTTCAAAGGCGCGGCGACCATCTTCAGTGACGCGCCAAGCACGGTTGCTCACGTCCACTCTGGGAACCGAAACAGCACCCTGCCGCGCGAGATCGTGGTAGAGGATCATTCCCGCAAAGTCGCGGTGCAGCGTGGCGAGCGCCGTCGAGAACGAAAGTCGCGCCTCGCGGACGCCTTCGTTCCATCCGTCTTCGACAGCTCTCCGCCAGATCGCCCGCTCCTCGTCGGTTTCCATAGTAATGCCGTCAGGGGGACGAACGTCCCGAATGGGCAGGATAAGATAGTCCATCCACGAGGGCGCAATG
>JALQYL010000025.1 GCA_023254135.1 Ilumatobacteraceae bacterium
GGTTTCGACCATCGACGGCATCGGTAGCACCACCAATCGCTGCGTGCAGGGTTAACCCAAGCGCTGCACCAGCATCACCGCAAGCAGAACGCCTGCAGCCGACCACGCAATGGTGCGTGGCCAGTTGGTGAGAACCAATTCACGACCAATTGATGCAGTGGGTTCGTTCGCCATTCGTGCATGACGTGGCACCGACAACAACACGGTGGACACCAACGCAATACCCACGCACGCTGCACTGGCCCACGGCAACCAACTCGTCACGCCCTGCGGTACCCATCGCAACAATGCCAGCGATGTAAAGCCCTGCACCGCCATCGGCATCATCACCACCCACGCCGTGCGTCGCTGGTGCTCGATTGCCACTCCCGATGCAGACTGCACGGGCACCACGGACAGCAACGGATAGTGCACGATTTGCACGAACCAAATCAGTCCCACCATCGCCCACGAAGCAACCACATCGAGAACGAGCACTACATCAACCATGAGGGCACCGTATCCGAGCTGCCTTGGTGCGGTTTGCATTCAATGCACGGAGAACTAGTGTTCCGAGAACATCGTTTCGGGGGAAACGATTCCTACAAGGGGGGAATTGCCATGGCAATCGTTGATCTCATTGAATCCGGCTTGGGCTTGTTGAAGTCAGAATCCGACATCACACCACAGTGGGTAGAGGGCGTGCTGCGTGGCAGCAAATCGCTCGAAGACAACGTGTCGGTCACCGGTGTGACCACCCAACGAATCGGCGAGGGTGTGGGCATTCTCAGTATTCTGCAGCGCATCACTCCCACGTATTCGGGCGACACCAAGGCTCCGAAAACGTTCGTGGTGAAGTATCCCACCGACGATGCGGTGCAGCGATTCACCGCAGACGCGCTTGCGTTCTACATTCGCGAAATCATCTTCTATCGAGACCTCGCACCCGACGCACCGTTCCGCACCGCCAAGTGCTTCGCACAGGCGATCGCCGGCGACAACACCGACTTCACCATCGCCATGGAAGACATTGGTGGCTTCCGGGCACTGAATCAACTGGAAGGAGTTGGTCTCGCCGAATCACGGATACTTCTCGAGAAACTCGCCGACTTCCACGCAATGTGGTGGAACAGTCCCAAGCTCGCCGGCATGGGCGACATCTTTCAACCGGTTTCCAATCCCACATACCACGCAGTGCTTCCTTCCATGTGGACGGGTGGTTGGCAGGCCATGGTGCCGCATGCAGGACATCTCATTCCCGATTCCATTGCCGACATCGAAACACTGTGGGCAGAGAAATGTTCGTGGATGCTCGACAGCATGATGGCTCCCACCACCCTGCTGCACGGTGACTTCCGAGCCGACAACATCATGTTTGATGGTGACAATCCGGCGGTGATCGACTTCCAGATTTCCGGAACTGGCTCAGGCATGTACGACGTTGGGTACTTCATCAGTCAATCCATCACCACTGATGTACGTCGTGGTCACGACAAGGAATTAGTAGATACATACCTTGACCGTTTGGAGAAGCACGGTATCGATGTGGACCGTGCCGAAGCATGGCGTCAGTACCTCGTGGCCATTTGTTTCTGTGTGAACTACGGCGTCACCACGTTCACCGGATACGAAACTCAGAATGAGCGGGGCAAGTCTCTCTTGACCGAAATGATGCTGCGCGCACTTCATTGCGTCATTGACAACGACGCGATCTCCGTCCTTCGTTAGGGCTGTACACCAGCTGCCACGAGGGGCAGAATGGGCGTATGACAGAACATTCACACGATCACGGCCGTGGCGTATTGCAAGAGTTGGCACCTCTGGGGCGTGAACTACGCGCGCTCATTCCGGGTGTGTACGAGGGCTTCGGTCAACTGCATTCGGCGGCATTCGCCGACGGTGCCGTCGACAAGAAGACAAAAGAGTTGCTTGCACTGGCCATCGCAATTGCGGTGCGTTGCGACGGATGCATCGCCAGTCACGCACGTGGCGCAGCACTCAACAATGCAACCGAAGCAGAAGTGGCCGAAACAATCGGCGTTGCAATAGCTATGAGTGGCGGACCTGGCACGGTGTACGGCCCGCGCGCACTTGCGGCTTTTCGAGAATTCGAAAAGAAGTAGCAGTTGCTACTTAGTGCCCGATCTTCTTGTTGAAGCGCACGGGAATGGTGCGTGGTCCGCGAACCTGACCACCGGCCCATGTGACTTCAGCATCGTCACGCAATTCGAAATCGGGAACGCGAGCGAGGAACTCCTCGATGGCAACGCGCATTTCCATGCGTGCAAGGTTTGAACCAGCACAACGGTGGATACCAGCGCCAAACGCAACGTGACGGTTGTGTTCACGATCGATAATCACTTCGTCGGGACGATCGAATTGCTTGGGGTCACGGTTTGCCGCAGGGAACGCCATGAGGACGCGGTCACCGGCGTGCATGGGGCACCCGTTGACTTCGGTGTCTTCGGCAACGATGCGGGCCATGGTGACGGGTGAATATGCGCGAAGGAACTCTTCGACCGCCGACGGAATGAGTTCGGGCTCTTGCACCAAACGATCGCGGTCTTCCTTGTGTGTGGCGAGGTGCCACAGCGATGCGCCGATGCCACTCCATGTGGTGTCGACACCAGCGATCAACAACAGGCCGCACATACCCAGGATGAGACCGTCGGGAAATGGCTCGCCATCATGTTCGGCATGCACCAACTCACCGATGAGATCGTCGGTGCTGCCGGTGGCGCGACGCTTGCGGATTTCGTCCATGAAGAAGTCCTGCAATTCGGCACGGGTCTTGATGCGCAATTCCGGATCGGTGAGACCTTGTTCCAGCGAGTTGCGCACCCACTTGGTGAAGGTGTCCTTCATGTTGGTGGGAACACCCAACATGTTGGCGATTACCTGTGCGGGAATTTGCTGCGCGTATTCCACTGCGATGTCTGCTTCATCTTTGCTGGCTAGAACATCCATGAGCTCGCGACACCATGCGCGAGTGAACACTTCCAGCTCATCAACGGCGCGCGGTGCGAATGCAGGAAGAATTTGACGACGTGTCCACGAGTGCATCGGGTTGTCCACTGAAATGGGTGCTCCAGGCGTGGGGCCATATGCGCCAGAGCCTGGTGCTTCGGCGGGTGGCACCACGATGATTTCGCGGGAAGAAAAACGTTCGGGGTCACGCGCGATGTTGGTGACGTCTTCATAGGTGGTGGGCAACCACGAACCGCCCCAGCGATCGGAGTGCGCAATGGGGCATCCTTCGCGCAAGTCATCCCAAATAGGGAACGGGTTCTCGATGTACTCCTTGCTGAAGATGTCGTAGTCCGTGGTCCAGTCGATCATTCCGGTCATGGTGTCCCTCTCTATGTGCGGCGAAGTGCCTGAGGTGAGAATATCTCTCCGATAGGGGTGTGACTACCACCACACCCCTAGGGTTTGGGTATGTCGAACAGCATTGCCACCGTTGACCCCTCGGAAGTGGGTTTTGACCCCGCTCGCCTTGCCCGCATCGAGACCCATTTCGCCAAATACGTGGAAAGCGGCAAATTGCCTGGCGTACATGTGGCGGTGACCCGTGGCGGCAAATTGGCCTACGAAACCAAGATTGGCCACGCCGATGTTGAGGCCAAGAAGCCCATCGCCGACGACACCATCTACCGCATCTATTCCATGACAAAGCCCATCTGTGCGGTGGCCGCCATGATCTTGTGGGAAGAGGGCCTCTTCGAACTGCACGACCAAGTGAAGTGGTTCATTCCGTCGTTCGCCGACCAAAAGGTGTTCCGCTCGGGCACGCTCACCGCGCCACGATACGAACCAGTGTCGGAGCCCATGGAAATGTGGCACCTGTTCTCCCACACCGCAGGCATGACCTACGGCTTTGTGTACGCCAACCCCGTTGATCAGATGTATCGCAATGCAGGGTTTGAATGGGGCACTCCTCAGGGCAAGAACTTGGCAGAAGTCATCGACATCCTCGCCGGCCTTCCGCTCATGTTCCAGCCTGGCACCGAGTGGGCGTATTCAATGTCCATCGATGTGTTGGGTCGAGTGGTGGAAGTCCTCTCTGGCATGACACTGGGCGAGTTCATGAAGAAGCGCATCTTCGACCCACTGGGCATGAACGACACCGGATTCTTCTGCCCCGAGGACCAGGCACATCGACTTGCCGCGTTGTACGTACCCAACCCCGCGGACAAGAAGGCCGTCCGTTCCGATGCCATGGGTGCTGGTGCATTGCACAAGCCCGTTGCGGAACTTGGTGGTGGCGGATTGGTCTCCACCATGAGTGACTACGTGAAGTTCGCAGAAATGTTGCGCGGTGGCGGACAGTTGAACGGCGTTCGCATTCTCGGACCACGCACCGTTGAACTCATGGGTTCCAACTTGTTGCCGAACAATGCAGACCTCACCGCATTCGGACGTCCACTGTTCTCAGAAACAACGTTCGACGGCGTTGGTTTTGGATTGGGCATGAGTGTCACACTCGACCCAGCAACCGCAAAAGTGCCCGGAACTCCTGGCGATTTCGGATGGGGTGGTGCAGCCAGCACCAACTTCACCGTGGACCCACTAGAAGACATGACCTACACCATCATGACGCAGTTGTTGCCCTCCAGCACATGGCCCATTCGCAGCCAACTCAAGCAGTTGGTACACCAAGCTTTGGTTGATTGATCACGCGACGCATCTGCGTCGACAACACCAACAACACAGCCAAGCCGGCTCCCACAATCACGAAGCCTTGCGCCATGTCGTTGTGCACCCATTCGCTCACCGACATCACAATGCCTGCCACCACACAGATGGCACCCACCATCAACATCTCTGGTGTGAGCAACAGGGCACCAGCTGCAAACATGAGTGCACCGGTGATGATGGGCAGAGGTTCACCACCACTGATTTCATTGGCCAACATCATGGATCCGGTGAGCACCATCATCGAACCCACTGCGCGTGGAATGAATGGTGCGTGCACTTCTTGCACGCCCAACGCCACCAACACGATGCCGGCGAGAAGTGTGAGTGAACCACCCAGCAGAACGTTGTCAGTGTCGATCAGTTGCGCCAGTGAAATCGCAAAACCCGGAATTCCTGCGGTGAGAATCACCGTGCCGGCGAAGTCGGTTCGTTGGATACGGAACGCACCCCACACCACCGCAATGGACGCAAGGATGACGGCAATCCACTCACCTCTCATGTTTCCCTGATCAAACGCAAGTCCCGTAGCTCCGAGTGCCGCACCAACTGCACCGATTTCCAATACACCGGCGAACCTCTGCAACAACAGTGACTTTGTGGAGAGTTTCCACGAAGCAAAGCCAGCAAGGGCCGACACTGCGTACAGCGCCGCGCATATCGCCATTTGCGATGCGTCTTCAAACGCCACTGAAATAATGCGAATCACGCCCACAGCAATGATGAGACCCGCGAGATATGTGACAAGTTCGCGAATGGTGACGGAAATGCGTGGCGCATACGCCAGTTCATCTGCCTTGTCCTGCGTGATCACGTGAGCGTGCACCAACTCATCGAGAAGTTCCTGATGTGTCTTCATCTGTTCCATGACAGAAGTGTGACACGAATCAAGGAGTACGTGCGTACCAATCTACGAATCCACCAATTGATGCTTCCAACAAAGGAGCAATCAATCGGGAGTACGTAACGGTCATGTGATTGTCGTCGCGATACATCAGCACGTTGCCCACAATGGTGGGACACACGGTTTCAGTGCAGAACCAATCATGCACCCACAGCACGTTCACGCCTTGAGTATGGAAGTCATGCAGCATCTCTTCCATGTCCGCGCGGTATGCCATACCAATGGTGGAAGAACACAGTTGCACGTTGGTGTAGTGACGACTCAGACACGTGGGTACGTCTTGGCCGGGATACGGCGTGTCCTCAACGAGAACGGGCACGATGTTATTTGCCTTGATCTCGGTGACTGCCGATTGCAATGCGGCGCGCCATTCTTTTTGCCACATTGGTACGCGCGTGGTGGCCGAGAGCAAACGGTCGAAGTGTGCAATGAACACCACTTGCACACCGTCTGTCACCATTTGTTTCATCACGTTGTCGCGCCAAGGTCCGCATTGTTTGTACACCTG
The DNA here is from genome assembly GCA_023254135.1 of Ilumatobacteraceae bacterium. Taxonomy (GTDB): domain Bacteria; phylum Actinomycetota; class Acidimicrobiia; order Acidimicrobiales; family Ilumatobacteraceae; genus UBA2093. The sequence goes on from JALQYL010000025.1 coordinate 6,087, forward strand.
GCCCAACACCTTGCTATAGGTGGGAATATCCACTGGTGGACAACCGCGTTTGGTGTAGGTGATCAACTTCCATCCGCGCGATTTTGCAACTTCCTCGAATGCGGGGAACCACTGTGCGGCATGTGAATCACCGAACAGTCCCACCACCTTGGTGGATTCCTTCACGCCATACACACACGGTTTCGGATGCACAGCGGAGAAACTGGCGTGGCAGTTGTTCTTGTAGATAATGGGTTGATCAAGAATGGCTTGCTGCAATCTCGGCGTCAGATTGCTGGGCAATCCGGTGGCAGCCGCCGCTTGTTTGATGGCGTCAACGGGTCCGGACGGATTTGGTAGCACGGGCGCAGTGGGCACGGTAGTGGTGGTTTCTCCCGTGGGCACCGTGGTACTGGCAAGAAGTGTGGGGGTTGTTGCTGCAACACCGGTTGATGTGCGGGGCGGATTGTTGCGTGCCAGCACCGCACTTCCGGTCACCACCGACAACAACGCAACGGCGAGTGCGAACGCGCGCAATCCGCGAATGCGAATGTTTCGTCGCACCGGATTCTCGATGTAGCGATACGACAACTCAGAAAGCGCAAGCGCGATCACCACACACACAAGACCTTCAGCCACCGACAGTTGGCGACCAAGCGCCGGCACGGCAACGATGAGAATGGGCCAGTGCCACAGGTACGCAGAGTACGAACGCGATCCCAGCCACTGCAGTGGTGCAATGTGTAGAACGGCGTTTGGAGACCATGTCAACGTGCTGCCGCCACGCAACACCAACGCCGTGGCGAGCACCGGAACAAGTGCCCACGGCCCCGGGAACGTGGTGCGCTCCGTGAACAACACCACGCACGCCACCACTCCGACAAGACCACACCACGCAAGTACGGAGACAATGCGCCGTGAAATTCGTGAGGTGTGCATGGGAAGCACCGCAGCCAATGCGCCAATGGCAAGTTCAAATGCGCGCGTGTGCGGCGAGAAGAATGCCCACGGCTGTGACGTGTTCATCATGGCCATGCAGGCAACAAACGACGCAATGGCCACCACGGAAGCGGTAATGCCCACACGAATCCGAAGATGCGAAGACTTGGCGGCGCCAATGCACACCAGGGCCACCAGCACAGGCCACACGATGTAGAACTGCTCCTCCACCGCAAGGCTCCAATAGTGCTGCAAGGGTGATGGAGGCAACGTGGACTGCAAGTAGTCAGCGCCGCGATGTGCGAACACGAAGTTCGATGAGAAGGTGGCAACGGCAAAAAGGTCGTCCACCAATGATCGAATGCGCAGAGGTTCCAGCCATATATAAGAGGCCACCAGCGTGCTCACCGCCACGGTGGCAGACACGGGCAGCAACCTTCGGACGCGCCGGCTGTAAAACGCCGCCAGAGAAATGGTCCCCTCGGTCTCTTTTTCCGCCACCAGCAAGGAGGTGATGAGGAAGCCCGAGAGCACGAAGAATACGTCCACGCCCACGTATCCGCCCGCCAAATGAGGCACTCCGGCGTGAAAAAGAAGGACTGCCAACACCGCAATGGCCCGGAGTCCCTCGATATCTGTCCGCCTTTGCATCGGTACGAGTATTGCCGCCACGACCCCTGATGTGGCTCCATTCCCTACGGGCAATCTGCCCCTCTCCAAAAGAAGCCCCACCAAATCGGGTGGTCTAGGGTTTCTCCATCAGAAATCCACGAAATCCTCAAGGAGAAAACATGGTACGTACATCCCGTCTATTGGCGTCCGTTGCAGCACTTGCAATCGTCGCATCCGCTTGTGGCGGCAGCTCAAGCTCCGACACAACCGCTGTTGCAAACGCAAAGCAAGCAGCATTCACACCTGTACAAGAAGGCAAGCTCACCGTGTGTTCCGACGCACCATACGAGCCATTTGAATACCAGGCCGAAGATGGTTCATGGACCGGCTTCGACATGGATGTCATGTCAGCAATCGCCAAGGCTCAAGGTTTGGAACTGAACGTCAGCGTTCAGGGCTTCGACGGCATCTTGTTGAAGTTGGCTGCCAAGGAATGCGACGTGGTTGCTTCCTCGGTCACCATCACACCAGAGCGCGCACAGAGCGTTGACTTCAGCGATGGTTACTTTGACTCATACCAGTCACTCCTTGTTCGCAACGCAGACAAGGACACCTTGAACTCGCTTGCAGCATTGGACGGAAAGACCATCGCAGTGCAGACCGGAACAACTGGTGAATCATTCGCAAAGGCAAACGCCAAGGGTGCAAAGATCCAGTCATACGACGATGCTTCCGCAATGTTCTTGGCTCTCGAGTCAAACGAAGTGGACGGTGTTCTTCAGGACCTTCCCATCAACGCATCACGCGCTGTCAAGCAGGGAACCAGCACCGTGTCAGTTACCTTCTCGGAAGGCCAAGAAGCAGAGCAGTACGGATTCGCAGTGGAGAAGGGCAACAGCGCACTTCTCACCGTGTTGAACGACGCTCTCACTTCCATGAAGGCAGACGGCACGTACGACACCATCTACGCCAAGTACTTCGGCGCAAAGTAATCATCACGAAGTAATTCGGAAACAACTCGAGAACCATGGCCATCAGCAAGCGCAAACGAGCTCAGTACATTCGCTTCGGCGTGTATGCGCTCAGTGTCGCGCTCGTGGTGGCCGTGGTTCTCCTTGTTGATTGGTCGCGCCTGCAAGGTGCCATGTTCCGTTGGGACCTGGTGAAAAAACAATTCCCAGGCCTCATCACCACCGCTGCTCGCAACACCATCATCTTCACCATTCTCGGTTTTGCCGGTGGCCTTGCTCTCGGTCTCTTCCTCGCGTTGCTGCGTCTATCTCGCGCACGCGCCTACCGTTGGTTTGCCGCCACCTACATTGAAATTTTCCGCGGCATTCCTTTGGTGGTCACTCTTCTCATTCTCGGATTCGGTATTCCCATTGCCTTCAAGTGGCAGTGGCCCAATCCATACCTGCGCGGTGCGGTGCCCTTGGCACTTGTCGCTGCTGCATACATGGCAGAAACCATTCGTGCCGGCATCCAGGCAGTTCCCAAAGGACAAATGGAAGCTGCCCGATCATTGGGCATGAGTTACTCACGTGCAATGGCAACCGTCATCATTCCGCAGGCAATGCGCATCATCATTCCGCCACTCACCAACGAGTTCGTGCTTCTCATCAAGGACACTTCGCTCATCTCCATTCTTGGTGTCACCGAAGGCACCATCGACCTTGCGCGTTACGGCCGCAATGGCGTGTTTGATTCCGCCAACTCCACGCCTCTCATCGTGGCGGGTCTGGCCTACTTGGTGATGACGTTGCCACTCACACAGTTGGTGGCGCATATGGAACGTCGACAGAAGGCATCGGGCCGATGAACACCGAAGCAGTCGTCAGCATTCGCAATCTCAACAAGTCATTCGGCGACAACCATGTGTTGCGCGGCATCGACCTCGATGTGCAACGCGGTGAAGTGGTGTGCATCATCGGACCATCAGGGTCGGGCAAGAGCACACTGTTGCGTTGCGTCAACATGTTGGAAACACCCACCGACGGCACCGTTGTTGTCTTGGGCACCGACCTCACCGATTTGGATTCCGATCTTGACGCAGCGCGCACCAAGATTGGCATGGTGTTCCAAAGCTTCAACTTGTTCTCGCACATGAGCGTTCTCGACAACGTGTGTGTTGCACAGCGCAAAGTGTTGAAGCGTTCGAAAGATGAAGCGGAGAAGATTGCGCTGCAACTTTTGCAGCGCGTGGGCCTTTCTGAAAAGGCAACTGCGTACCCTGCTCAGCTCTCCGGTGGTCAACAGCAGCGTGTTGCCATTGCACGCGCACTTGCAATGAACCCACAGGTCATGTTGTTTGACGAAGCCACCAGCGCACTCGACCCTGAATTGGTGGGCGAAGTACTCAATGTCATGCGTGGTCTCGCGGAAGAGGGAATGACCATGTTGGTGGTGACCCACGAAATGGGATTTGCCGCCAATGTGGCATCGCGCGTGGTGTTCATGGATGGTGGTGTCATCGTGGAGCAGGGCCCACCAGCCCAGATCATCAATTCGCCGCAGGAAGAGCGCACCAAGGCCTTCTTGTCCAGTGTTCAACAGCACTAAACACCCCTTGCCTACTGTCTCGGCGTATGAGTAACCAACGGGACCGCATTCAATCTCTGCTGGCACTGGCGCAGCACCCCAACACTCCGCAACATGAAGCGGAAACTGCGCTCGCCATGGCGTCGAAACTCATGCAGAAGCATGGGCTCACGGAAAGCGATATTGCCGATGCGCGCGCCGTGGAAGACACGGAAGTCGTCATGGAGTCCGTGCGTGTGGGAGGCAAGTATCGCGTGCGCCGTACCAGTGTGTTGTACGCCATTGCCACATTGCATTCGTGTTCCAGTTATCGCGCGTACGACGAAGACGATGAATGCGTTCTCGTTATCTATGGTCGCGCTAGTGACATTTTTGCCACGCGCACATTGTTCGCAGCTGCCGATGCAATGGGTGCGCGTCTCATTCCTCGCGGTGATCGTTCGTACCGCGTTGCTTGGTGGCAGGGTTTCCAAAGCGGTATCACCGAAGCGCTCTCTGCATCGCGTAAAGAGTTCATCACGGAAACACCTGGTGCAGGTTTGGTGCTGGCAGATCGCATGCAACGTGCCGAACGCGAAAAGCGCGCCACTGCCCCACCGCTTCGCACCAGTTATTCATACGTGGGTGGTTCCGCAGATGCGTATGGCAGTGGCAAGTCTGCTGGTCGCGGTTTCAGCACTGGCGGACGTTCTTTCACCAGTGGCACCCGAGGTGTCCTGGGTTGAGCGCACTGCAAACATTCGTGACTGCAGCGCAACAACGCGCCACGCACTTCACCAAGTGCTCTCCTCAGCAGGCACTCACCTATGCATGTGAAGACACTGTGGAAGCAGAACTTGGATCACGAGAGTTTGCTTCGAAGAACTTGGAGCAATGGTTGGATGCTGTGTGCCAGCGCGAAGACCTCGACACTCCGCAGATTGTGGTGGCACGCGCAAGCTCCCTTTCACTTGGCCACGCCTACGTAGAACACAACGCCATGTGTATTCGCGGCACATCCACCACGGCCGCCACAGTTCTGCATGAACTCGCACACCTCAGCGTGGGCATAGAAGGTCACGGTGTGTTGTTTCGCGACGAGTACGTGCGGCTCTGTCGCGCCCACATCTCGGTGGACTATGCCGCCATGTTGCACGCTTTGTTCACGGGCGTTGGGCTGGAAATGTCGCCATGGCCAGCCAGCGCCGCTCGGCGTTGACTTCTCTGCGCCCACGCACCAAACTTCCCCCATGCCACACGCAGACGACCTGTACGCCTTTCTTTCCACCACGCGCTCCATTCGCCGCATCAGCGACAAGCCGGTGGACCCTGCAACACTCGAACGCATCTTGCAGGCAGCGGTATGGGCACCCAGCGGCGGTAATCGTCAGCCGTGGCGCATGATTGCGGTGCAAGATCGCGATACCAAGCAAAAGCTCAGTGAGATCTACTCCGCTGAGTGGGCCACCTACGTGGACTTCAACATGAAGAAGGTTGAAGGCATGCCAGAAGAAGTGGTGCAGCAAGTAGCGGCTGGTCTCGCTGTGGGTACTGCCATGGCTGCGAACCTGGCCAACATTCCGGTGGTGGTGTTGTTCGTACACGACCCCAGCGCTTTGTACGTCACCGATGCCAATCTGGGCCGTACGCCCGTGGTGGGTGGCGCCTCGCTCTACCCCGCTGTGCAGAACCTGTTGCTCGCCGCACGCGCCGAAGGCTTGGGCGGAGTTCTCACCACGTTGTTGTCCGCAAGCGAACCTGCGGTGCGCGAGCTCATCGGCTTCCCCGCCGATTGGGGTTTGTATGCCATGGTTCCATTGGGTCACCCACAGGGCAACCACGGTCCGTTACGCCGTGCACCACTCAGCGAAATGGTGAAGTACGACCGCTGGAGTTAGAGGCGCACCGCGCGTTCACCGGTGGCCAGAAACTCACGAATATCCAAGATTGCTTGACGATCTTGTGCGGTGAACATGTGTCCGCCTTCGTACACGGACAACTGAGCATCAGGTATGCGCTGCACGATTTGTTCTGAATTCGAAACGGGTGCGAGGTCGTCGTAACGACCGGCCGTTACGTAAGTGGGACACACAATGTTGTGCAATCTGCTGGCAACGTTGTGACCCACGCGCGCTTGCAGTTGCAGCATTTCGCCTTTCAACACCGCGTCTGATTTCGGAATGGACGCAGCATCCTTGCGCATTTTCACCAATTCGGCATCGAACGGGTGCTCGGCCAACCATTCGGGTGTGTAGCGGCGGTCGGTGATGAGCAAGGTCTTTTCCATTCGCTCATCGGGAGGCAATGTTGCAAGTTCATGCAACGGATACGACGAACCAGCTTCTCCACCGGCCGATGTGCACAACAACACCAACCGCGTCACACGCTGTGGCCATGTGACCGCGAACTCCTGGGCCACCATGCCACCGAAACTGATTCCCACCACCATGCACGTGTCCCAACCAACATGGTCCAACAAGGCGGCACCATCGGCTGCGTATTGCGCCATGGTGTACGGACCGTCGGGAATCGAAGTTTTCCCCAGGCCACGTTGATCGTGCGCCAACACTTCACAATTCTTCGCCAATGCATTGATGAGTGGTGCCGATGTTGCGAGCGTTGCACCGGAACCATTGAAGAACAACACACGTGGTCCGGCACCGAACACTTCGTAATGAAGAGTGACGTCTGGAAGTTCGCATGTGGACATGGGGAAAGTTTGTCATTGTTGCGAGTATCCACCACTCACCGAGCGCCACAAGCCACTCTTTATATCCGTGCAACCAATCGTCGATGAGGTCAAGCGCTCGCTGGCCGAGCATCGCGAAGAACTCTCTTGGCGACAAGTCACAATGCCCGAGCTCGATGTTCCCTGGGTGGGCATGAATGTCCCCGCATTGGAAACGGGTGGACGTCCGTGGGTGTGGGAAGTCGTCACCCCCGATCAATATGAAGCATCACCACGATTGCAAGAGGATCCACTCGTTCTTCCCGTTGCGCACGACACGGTGGTGGCAGAGATCAATCACATTGATCACACCGGCCCCTTGATGCGCATGCAAGTTCCTGTCCGCACCACTCCTGATTCGGTGGTGGTGCACACCGGTCTCAGCGCCAGTAGCCCATGGTCGGTGCGCCTGCAGGCTGGCTGGACAGCGCATGCCTTGGGTACGGCCGCTCAATGTTGGATCGACCGCGAGGCACCCGGAACCGCACGTTTGCGCACCCCCGAGCCCTCCATTTCAACAAACAATCGTTACCAATTGAACCAATCAATGGATATCGAGTCGGCAGCTTTCGACCTTCTGCTTACACTCAAACCCGATGATGCAGCAGTGGTCACTTCCCTCCTTCGCCGGGTACACGCTGCTCTCTCTCCCTTTCGCTGAGGGTCTTTCCACACGCGGAGCGACCGCATGATCACCACCTACGCGCTCTCCTTGAGCTCCGTTGACCGCACCGAGGAAGACCGCATTGCCCTCATCGACCTCATCACCGACTGGCAGATGGAGGCCTACCCGGTGGATGCCGATGACGATGCGCCATCAGGCCTCAGTGTTCGTACTCGCTTGGCCAGCAACGACCCTGTGTTTCGTACCACCATCACCGAAAGTCATGCAAAGAGCTCGCATGTTTCCACCACCACCGCAACGGCATCGTTGATCAACGGGGTGCTCACATTCGACTTCCGCATCGTCACCACACCTCGCACGGTGAAAGTGGCGCCGCATCGCGCACCCATGGTGCCGCCGCACGTCATCAAGTTGGTACGCAATGTGTTGAAGGCAGTGCCTACATTCGATGCTGAACGTCGCGTCGTTGATGAAGTGAGCACCATCACCACGGAGTTGCAGGGTCAGGAACTTGGCTACTTACGCTTCGTGGAAAAACGAGCATTGCCATTGGTCGTAGAGATCGCAGACTTTGGATCCGACAATCCGCCGTTCATTGCACGTGGGCTCGGACCACTGGTCGGACTGGTGCACATGGTGCACATCACCACCCAGGAAGCACTCAACGGATACCTCGATGCATCGCGACAATCACTCATCAGCCCCGCCACGGTGGTGGTGCATTGGGCCGATATGGGCCAGGAACCAAAGGTGTTGCGCTTCAGAGAAATTCCACCAGCATCGCGCGGACGCGAAATTGAACAGTTGCTCACCTCCATCATCGAAACTGCAGCACGTTCCATCGCTGCACCGCATGTGCCGCCTCCACCACGCAACAACGACGAGGATCTGTACGAGGCACCGCAACGTGAACCTCTCCAGGAGACTCACGGCGATGCTGATTCAGCGGCACACATTGAACAACTGGAATCAATGATCAATGAATTGCAGGGTTCTCTCACCGAAGCAGAACGCATCATTGCCGAACAAACTTCGCGCATTGAACTTCGCGACGACCAAGTAAACAAACTGGTGCTGCAGAAACTTGCCCTGGAATCACTCACCGGGGTAAGCCCACAATTGGAAGATGTCACCACCATGACGCAAGCAATGGATCTTGCAAAGAGCAAGTTCGAGTTCCTTGTGTTTCATGATCGTGCAATGGAATCCGGCAAGAAGCTTGAGGGACCAGAACCAATGTCCATCTTGCGCGACCTTTGGCGGCTCAATGGCGTGGCCAGCAGATGGATGGCGGGCGAGATCACCGGCACCAGCTTGAAAGCCGTATGTGCAGAGGCAGGTCTCAATTTTGCAGCTGGCATTTCAGAAGTGGCCCGTCAGAAATACGAGGAGGACTACCTCATTGACTGGCATGGCGAAAAAGTGCGTGCAGAAGCACACATCAAACGCGGGAAGAAAGCACACCTTGTGCGAATTCACGTGTACTTCGACACCGAGCGTCAACAGGTGGTGGTGGCCTATATCGGCCGACATTTACGCGACAAAGGCAGCAAGTCCTAGTCATTGACCGTGCACGTTCTCATGCACTCGCCTACCCTTAGAACATCATGAGTCGCCTTCCCTACAAGCGCATCATCGCTGGCATCGTGGTAGCGGCCGTGCTTTCAGTGGGATTCTCTGCAACTCGTTACGTGTTGGCCCACCCCAACGAACCACTGCAACAAAACATCGCATCATGGGCACGCAACAAGGGTTTGGGTGCCATTGTTGACAAACTGGAAGTGTGGATGCACAGCACTCCACCCGCCGCGGCACCCGCCGACACATTGGCATTGGTGGCCGAGCCAGACGACACCACTCCCCTTGACACTCTGCCCATTGCACCTGTGGACACCGAACCTGCACCTTCCACCAGTGCTGCACCTGGCACCACCGTGAAACAATCGCCCACCAAGACCACCATCGGAAGTGGAGGCAAGGCGATTGTGAAGCGTCCACGCGTTGCCAGTGCTTCATGTCCTTCTGTGGCCACCACAACCACCAGCACTGTGCCCGGTGAAACCACCAGCACTTCGACAACGACAACAACCACCACCACGACAACCAGCAGCACCATGCCGGGTGAGACCACCACGACAACCACAACCACCACCACGTTGCCTGCACGCCCCACCGATATTGCACCATTTGTTGAACCTGGCATCAAAGGTGAAGGTGAATGGCGCGCTATTGCGCGCGTACGTACCAAGCCAATGATTTATGCAACATCGATACGTCCGCTGTGGTGTTTTGGATCCGTGGTGGCCACCATGGCCACGTATGACCCCAATCTCATGCGCGCAGCATTGTTCAATGGCAATGAAGTTCCTGGCGGCAAGGGTTGGCGCAACGGAACAAAAGTGCGCGGCGCTGCATTGCCATCGCTGATTGCCAGCTTCAACGGAGGCTTCCGATTCGAACACGAACCGGGCGGCTATTTCACCGAAGGTCGCACCGTGCAGAAGTTGAAGAAGGGTTACGCAACATTCGCCATTCGTAAGGACGGATACAGCACCGTTGGTGTGTGGGGCGAAGACCTGCACGATGACGGCACGTGGGTGTCACTGCGTCAGAACCTGCCGCCTTTGGTGGACCAAGGCAAGTCCAGTTACGCCAGTTACGACAAAGTGGATTGGGGTCAGGACTTTGGCAACAAGGTGTACAACTTCCGTTCATCGGTGTGTGTGCGCACCGACGGCCTCATGATGTTCGTGGCCGTGGGCAAGGTGAACATCGGCATGCTGGCCGACACACTGGTGGCTCTTGGTTGTCAAACGGCAATGGAACTCGACATCAATGGCACCTGGCCGTTCTTCGCAACCTACAAAGGTTTCGGCAAGTCGGACCGCACGGGCAAGACAATCGATACGCGCATGGGTGATGCACAACGGCACCTCAACGGCAGCACCAAGGACTTCATTGCATTGTTCGATCCGGAAACCTTGAAGCCCGGAGCAGTTCGCTGAAGTAGGCGTTCGTTACGCCAACGCGTACGAACCGAGAAGCCGCGGTGCGCCACCATCGGTGGTAACAACCACTCCGTCTTCCACCAACTTGCGCAAGTGTGACCACACACTGCGACGCGCAGGTCGATGCAGCTTCTTGTCGACTGCTGCGTACAGCACTTTTACGATTCCCGGAATGGTGTTGTTGCCGGCGGCAATTTGCGCAACAATCTGGCGTTCACGCTCTACGCGGTGTTCAAGGTATGCGCGCAAGAATGGTTGCGGATTGGTGACTGGTCCGCCGTGTGTTGGCCACAAAATGGAATCCGTACGGCCAATCACTTTGTTCATCGATTCGAAATATGCACGCATGTCACCGTCAGGTGGTGACACCACGGTTGTGCTCCACCCCATCACGTGATCGCCCGTGAACAATGCGTTTTCAGTGTCCATGGCGACTGCAAGATGATTCGAAGTGTGCCCTGGTGTTGCCACGGCCTGCAGGGAGAACTCCGATGTCTTCATGAACCATTCGCCATCTACGACCGCAACATCGGGTGCAAATGCAAGATCAATGGTCTCACGCTCTTCTTCGGTCTCAGACTTTTCCTCGGGATCATCTTCGGAAGGATCATGATCGTCTTCTTCCACGAATCCCTCGTACACCTTGTGCGGTCCAATGGCGTATCGGGGTGCGTCGGTGTATTCATGCAACCACTGTGTGAGTGGTGAATGGTCGGAATGACAATGAGTCACCACTATGCCCACAACATTTCTGCCATCGAGCGCTGCAATCAATGCATCACGATGCGAATCAAGTTTCGGACCCGGGTCGATGACCACCACATCGTGGGAACCCAACAAATATGTTCCCGTGCCGTGATAGCTGAACTTCGATGGATTCTTGGCAATTACTCGTTGAATGAGCGGCGAGACTTGCGTGCACTCAAAATACGGCGCATCATCGATACGAGGGACAAACGGAATAGCCATCTCACGCTTCCACACCAACTGCGCGAACGCCACCCACGGGTTTTCCGTGGCCGTACACCACTTCTGCAATGTCGGGTGAGACCCCGGAGGTGTCCACACCCAAGCGGCGCAATGCGGCCAACAACACCGTGGGTGTGGCCCGAGATGCTCCGTCAGAAATCTTCATGGCAACGGCACGACCATCTTTCATGCTGGCCACATACACAGATTCCGCACCGTCTTTCGCAAACAAGCCAGGAATGCCGGACACGATCGTGGTCACATCGCGCTTGTCGCCGCCCACCATGTAGGGGTTGCCCGACATGGCAGCAAAAATTTGGTTGCCGGCATCGCCCGCATCGCCCACTGCAATCGCCCGAGTTGCTCGAGCCAGCCCCGTGAGATTCACCACATGTGCGGGCGCACCACAGCCGTCGGTGCCGATAGCGACGGGTTCTGCGCCGGTGAGTTCGGTGATCACATGGGTGATGGCCACTTGCAACGGATGCGACTGCTCAAGATACGTGCCCACATCCCAGCCATTGATGGCGCAAGTGGCCACCATGCCTGAATGCTTGCCACTGCAGTTCATCTGCAAAGAAGACTTTGGCTTACCCGCACGAATTGCCTCGTGTGCCGAATGTGCGTGCCACGGGTGACTAGCGGTGTTGGCCAATGCCGACTCATCCAACCCTGCGCTCGCCAAAATTTTCAACGCAGTTTCCTGATGGATGGTTTCGCCATTGTGACTGGAGCACACCAACGCAAGTTGCTCGGGCGGCAGTGTGAGACCTGCGCGCACCATGGCAAGTGCCTGAAATGGTTTCGTGGAAGAACGTGGATAGATGGTGACATTGGGGTCGCCCACTGAGAATGCAACGGAACCATCGGAGTTCAGTGCAACGAGCGCACCAAAGTGAACGCTCTCATCCACTCCATTGCGCGACACAATGGCAATGGGTGCAAATTGCTCAGGGCGCACGCCGGTCATGACGGATCATCCCATCCGCTCTCTTGCTTTCGCTTGCGCGAGCGTTTTGGCTCCACATGCGTGAGCGGATCGACAATCACATCGTGTCGCTGTCCCAACGATGACACCAGTGCTTGCACCATGGCCACAGCAGGCAACGCCAAAATTGCACCCACCGGACCCAGCAGTGCGCCACCAGCCAGCGCGCCACCAAATGCGAGCGCAGGGTGTAGTTCAAGCGTGCGCTCGGTGACTTTGGGCGCAACGAGATAGTTCTCCACCTGCTGATAAATGGCAATGAAACCAAGTGCAATCAACGCCTTGAGCGGTGAATCAATGAACGTGAGCAACACGGGCAACACGCCTGCAAGGTATGTACCAATAACGGGCAGGAACTGCGACACCAATCCCACCCACATGGCCATGGCAATGGGTGCCGGGGTTCCAATGGCTTGGAATGCCACCCAATGGAAGAACGCAGAGATCACCGCGAGCAATGCGCGTGAGTACAAATACCCGCCGGTTTTGTTGATGGCCAATTCCCACGTGTCCAGCACACGACGTTGACGTTCAGGATTCAGACGAGAACAGATTGCGCGACGCAAACGTGGACCATCGGCCACCAGGTAGAACGAGAACAACATTCCCGAGAAGATCTGGAACAAGCCACCAAGCGCGGCAACGGACAAGTTGAACACGTTGTCTTGTTGGGAATTGATGAACTCTTGCACCGGACCATTGGGATCTGCGATCTTTTCGTTCACGGATGCAGGGTTGATGTGTGAGTTGAACGTGTCGTTGATCAACTTCACCGTGTCGTTCACGTAGGTTTCGCTGTTCGACAACAAGTCGGCAATCTGCTTGCCAACAATGGTGCCCATGGCCACCAAGAAACCAATGATGATGACCAGCAATCCCAACAGGATTGCCATGGTGGCCGTGCCGCGTTTCCATCCGCGTTGCACCATTCGGTTCACCCCGGGCTCCAACGCGAGCGCCACGAACAACGACACCAACAGAAGAATGAGCAGGCTGTTCAATCGATTGAAGGAGAAACGCAACACCAAGGTGCCGATATAACCCAGCCAGAACACCACCACGGCGCGCGGCACCCACCGCGGCATACGAGCAGAGTTGTTGTCGGCGGTGGAACTTGGTTGTTCGGTCACAAGCGAATCGTACTTGCCTTGCTGTTCTCACCCTTCCCATGTGTGAATGGGCAATTCCACTGGCACGATAAGGCCATGGTTGCTCTGCCCTTGGCCCTTACGGATCGTGTGGAGGCTGTGCGACACGCCCTGGCACAAGCACTGCAACAGCGGGTCATTGGGGACAATGCCGAAGAAAAGCGCAATGCCATCATGTTTTCTGAAGGTCCACGGTGGTTTGCCGCCGACCGTCCCATCCATCAAGTGCACTCCGATTCATCCATGTTCATCGGGGGCATGCGCGCACTTCTGTTGCAGTCGTTGCACCCGCTGGCAATGGCCGGCGTGGCGCAACATTCGGATTATCGCAACGACCCATGGGGTCGCTTGCAGCGAACCGCAGACTTTCTTGCGGCCACCACGTTTGGTCCGGCACACCAAGCCCAACTCACCATTGATCGCATCAAGGCCGTCCACCGCACAGTGACGGGCAATGCCCGCGATGGTCGCCCATATTCGGCATCCGATCCGCACTTGCTGCGTTGGGTGCATGTGGCAGAGGTGGACAGTTTCTTGCGTGCGCACCAAACCTATGGTGCACATCCGCTCACAGAGCACGAAGCAGACATGTACGTGGAAGACATGGCGGTTATTGCACGTGCACTCGGAGTTCCAGCACCACCAGTTTCTGTACGCGGACTACGCGATCAACTTGCCATGTTCCGACATGAACTGCAATCAACACCAGAAGCACGGGACGTCGCGCGTTACCTGCTCATCGAACCACCAATCGACCTCACCACTCGCATTCCATATTCACTCATTGCAGCTGCTGCGGTTGCCACCTTGCCCGTGTGGGCGCGCGCCGAGTTACGTCTGCCGTACCTGCCCGTCACGGAGCGAGCAGTGGTCAGACCAATTGGCCACCTCATTGCATCCACCATTCGGTGGGCAACTGCAGTGAACGCGCCTACTTCTGTCGATTGAGTTTGCGCAACAACGATGTGAGATCACCGTTGTCACCCACGCGCACACCGTGCAAGCCGAGCCACGATGCCATCTCGCGCAGTTCTTCCATCAACTCGCTGGCCACCAATTTCACATCAACATCGGCTTCGCTGAATGCACCCAACGCCAGCAACTCGCCTGCTGCACGATCCGCCTTCAAGTCAACACGCGCCACGATGCGATCGCCCAACACAAACGGCAACACGTAGTACCCGTAAACGCGCTTCGGTGCTGGCGTGTAGATCTCTATTCGATAGTGAAAATCAAAGAGCCGTTCAATGCGCGGTCTGCACCACACCAAAGAATCAAACGGTGACACCAATGCGCGTGCGTTT